>JBNGDZ010000396.1:0-4970 GCA_049975765.1 Armatimonadota bacterium | reverse complement strand
GCCTGCTGGAGCTGCCAGCCGTCGGCGGTGCGCTCGAACAGCAGCCAGCGGACATTGTTCAGCGGCTTCGCGTCCGGCAGCGTCTCCAGGCCGCTCGCGAACAGGCGGTCACCGATACGCACGAGGCAGGTGCAGCTTCTGCACCACAGGGGATCCGCCCCGTTGTCCGCTGGCTCGTAGGTGCAGACATCCTCCTCCGCCTCCACGACTGGAGCAGGCTCAGTCGGGGCCTCCACGCCATTCCCTCCGTTCGCAGCAGGCAGGGCTGTGCAGAGATATGCAGCAAAGGCTACACATTCCACGACCATCGAGACTCCTCCAGTGTGGCGTGAGCGCCGCCGCCCGTCACGGGGTGGGACCTCCGCGACCATCCCCCGGATCATCCGAGGCCGGCGGTCAGCTCCAGGCGCGAGGCCCCCTCGGGAGAGAGCGGTATGGCCATCCACTCCTCCCCGCGGGCCTCGACGATGGCGGTCTCGAGGTGCTCGCCATCGCAGCGCACGTCCGCCACCTCGGGCAACAGCACTACGAACTCGTCCAGCTCCGCGCAGCCGTTCACCGTGACCTGCAGCTCTCCCCCATGCTCCCGCGGCGCCAGCGTCAGGCCCCGGCGGCGGCGATTGAACTGCATCCACTGGTGACCGCCGAAGCTGGGCAGCTTCAGGTCATTCAGCTCCTGCAGGATGCACCGGAAGAAGCTCTCGGCGCGCTCGTGGCCGTCGATGTTGGTGGGATGGCAGCAGGGATGGTAGAGCGTGTTGAAGCGCACGCAATCGTGGATGACGTCGCGAGTCAGCGCCTCCGTCTCCTTCGGCTCCATGACCTCCAGACCCATCTTGGGACCGAGGTAGCCGTCATCGGACTGGATGGTGGTCTGCTGGAAGCAGTCGATGAGGGCGCCGCCACGATCGATGAAGCGGGCGGGAAGCCCGGTACCGCCCAGGTACCCCTCGCGGAAATAGCGGCCGGCGGCGAAGTCGAAGCTCAGGTGGCAGCCGTGTCCCGCGAGAGCTCGCGGGAACTCATCCCACCCGGGGAAGAGGCAGGAGTGGGCCACGTAGGAGGTGGGGGTGAAGCCGTAGCGCTCCTCGAAGCGCGACACGAGCTGAGCCAGGATCTCGCCCGCCTCGTCCAGCGTGGGCATCAGCGGGTAGATGGGGTGGATACCGATGTCGTGGCCGCGCTCGCGCAGCTCGGCGGCCTCCTCGCGGGTGAACTGCGGAAGGTGCTGCTCCATCATCTGGATGGTGTAGCTATGGCCGTACTGCTCCGCGATGGCCAGCGCGTCGTCGAACTGCCGGCGGGTTTGGCCGTCGCTGTCGCCGCGGATGACGGCCGCCGCCCGCGTCGGCGAGGGGAAGTACCACACCCGCGGCAGGTCGATGGGGCTGACGTGCCGGAGCACGCGCACCAGCAGCTCCTGCTGCAGGTCCGCCTGGGGCAGCCGCCGCAGGTTGGGGTCGAGGTAGCCGATGAAAAAGTCGTTGGGCTTGAGCATGCCGTCGCGGTCGCGATCCGGGTTGCCGTCGTGGGCGCGCTCCCGAGGCACGCCCTGGTGGGTGAGGGCCACCGAGGCAGCGAGGTCGAATGTGAAGCACACCGCCCAGCCCTCCCCCACCTGCCGGGCCCACACGCCGGGATAGATGGAGGGGGAGTCCGGCCACCCGCCCACATGGGCCACGGCCGCGCCGTCCACCGGGGTCTGCATGTCGGCCTCACCGTGGAACTGGAAGGCCGGCGCCGGAATGTTGCCCAGCCACGGAAGCGAGAAGTCTGCGCGCAGGTAGACATCCGCGGCGCGGGAATAGGTGCCCTCCACCGGCTCCAGGCCAAACAGCTCTCGCTGGTGCCACCGCGGCCTCATGGCCACCACGACGCCACCCGAGCGCGCGAAGTCCTCGAGCATGCCGGCCTCTCGATCGCTAACCTCCACGTCCTCAACGAGGGCCACGGCCGCGCCGTCGAGGTGCTCGTCCGCGAGCGCCTCCTCCCGGAGGTCGAGCGTCTCGAAGCACATGTAGCCCTCGATGAGCAGGATCTCCGGCAGATACCCCGTGAGGGGGCTGTGGCGCGGCGCGCCCTCGATCACGATGATGGGTGCAGATGCCATTGCAGTGTGCCTCCTCGCGTTGGATACGTGCGTCACGCCTCCCGCCAGACCAGCTTCACGGCCCTCACGCGGTGGTGGATGCCCCGCCCGTAGCAGTCCGGCCCCTTCTCCCCGGCGGAGTAGAGCAGCCAGGGCACTAGAACACGGTTGTGCCCGGTGGGTCGCTCCACGCTGGGGCCCATCAGTGGCCTGTCTCCCTCCGGCGCGATCGGCAGGCGCTGGAAGCTCTCGGCACGGTCGTCGGAGTAGAGAACGAACAGACTGGCGTCGATGGTGCCGAACCAGTAGAGACGGTCGCGGGAGTCGATAGCGAGCGTGCAACCGGCGCGGGCCACGTGCTGCCGGGGGATGCCGGCAGTCTCGGCGGGGCGGATGGTCCGCCAGGCGTTGCCATCGTGGTGCCACAGCTCCAGGCCGCTGACGCTGATCCACGGGCGGCTCTCGGAGTCGCAGACGACTGAGTAGGTCCCCAGCGACGTCTCGCTGCGCTTGAAGAAGGCGTCGTGCTCCGGGGTGACGGGGAGCGTCACGGGCGAACCGTCTGCCAGCGTCCAGGTGTTACCGCGGTCGCGTGAGACCAGGTGCCCCGCGCACCTGGCCGCTCCGTCGTAGTAGATGTCGTAGGAGACGTGCAGGGACTGGTCGGGCGCGATGGTCAGGGCGCTGTGGAAGTGGGTGTACCCGGACTCGATCGGCGCGGCGGCCAGCTCGGTCAGCTCGCTCCACGGCCGGCCCGCCGGCCTGCGCTGGTAGACCAGACGCTTCGCTCCCGCTTCGCCGCCGCGGTAGATGATGTGCAGCGTGTCCCGGTCATCGCACACGGCGCTGGGATAGGTGGCATCGATTCCGAAGCTATCCTGCTCGATCCACTCCCGGCAATCATTGGGGTGAGCGGACACGGCGTGCTGCAGCGGCCCGTGGTGGGGGCCGAAGAGGATGTGCAGGTACCCATCGCTGTCGGCCAGCAACGCCGGGCCGCCGTGCTTGTCCTTACCGCTGCCGACCCGCACCGGATCGCCCCACCGCCCCGCGGCGTGGTCATACGTCGCGACCATCGTCTCGGAGATCGAGTCCAGCCACGCAACGTGCGTCCTCCCCTCCAGGGTGAGAATCTTGTTGGTGACGGCGTAGCGCGTGGCGCGCGTCGAGCCCCGCTCGGATAGGACCTTCGACAGCTCGATCTGCAGGCGCATATCATCACCCTCAGCCGCCGCACCATGCACTTGCCCAAAGATCGCCATGGCAAGCCCAGCCACAACCGCACATCTCGCCCGGCGCAACTTCTGCATAACGTTGGTCCTCCTCCGGGGCACGGGCCGTCGTCGAAGGCATTCGCCGAGTACCCTCCGGGACCTGCACGCCGGGCTTTCCTTACCGAATCCCGAGCATCTCGCACAGCTGGCGGAGGACACCGTGGAGGATTGCTCGAAGGCTGTAGCGCCTGCGGGGAGAAGACCACCTCCGAGGACCCGGCCGGAGAGACGACGAAGCGAGCGCCCGCCGGAGCGCAATCCCGACGATTGGGGACGATGATATGGATCGCGATCGAAGAGAAGAGATCCTGAGGACGCAGCAGACCGACCAGTGGCAGCGCGGCGAGCCGCACATCGGCGGCTACTACGGGGAGGAGGAGATCGAGACCGTCGTCCGGACCATCCAAGACTCCATGGACCCCAACGAGGGCTTCGGGTTCATCTGTGAGGAGATCGAGCAGTTCGAGCGGCAGTTCGGCGCCTACTGCAACGCCTCCGAGTGCGTAACGATCAACGGGGCGGGCACCGGCCTGGACATGGCGATGATGTGTCTGGACCTGGAGCCGGGTGATGAGGTGATCGTGCCGGCGATCAACTTCCCGGGCGCCGCTCTCTCGGTCATCGGCCAGGGCGGGAATGTGGTGTGGTGCGAGGTGAATTCGCGGACCTTCCAGGCCGATCCCGAGGATGTGGAGCGCCGCATCACCGACCGGACCCGGGCCATCTACCCCGTGCACATGAACGGGATGGCCGCGCCCATCGATGACTACCTGGAGATCGCCGAGCGCCACCCGCACCCCAGGCACGGGCCGCTGAAGGTCATCGGCGATGCGGCGCGCTCCTGCGGGGCGGGCTACAAGGGCGAGAAGATCGGCGGCAGGGCGTGGATGACGGTCTTCAGCTTCCACACCATGAAGCTGATGACCACGCTGGGCGAGGGCGGTGCCGTGACCACCAACGATCCGGAGGTCGCCGACCGCCTCCGCGCCATCCGCCAGTTCGGCGGCGGAAAGCAGTGGGGCACGAACTACAAGATGACCAAGGTGCAGGCGGCGGTGGGCCTGGTGCAACTGGACCGCCTCGACACGATGCTCGAGGAGCGCCGCCGCGTGGCCCACGAGCGCCATGAGCTGCTCGCCGACCTGCCGGAGCTGACGCTCCCGCATGAGCCCGAGGACTGCTGGCACACCTATTACCTCTATACCTGTCTGGTGCCCGAAAACTGGGCCGGCGAGAAGCGCGACCGCATCATCGAGATCATGCGCGAGGACTACCAGGTAGGCTGCGTGGTCGCCAATCCGCCCTGCTACCGCAGCAACGCCTTCCTGGGTCGCATGACGGAGGGACAGCGCCTGCCCCTGTCCGAGCAGCTCGGCGATCGGCTGGTCTGCATCTCGCTGCACCCGAAGATGACCACGGAGGACAACGAGTACATCTGCGCAGCGCTCTGGGAGACCGTCGAGCGCATCCGCGAGGAGGGCTGAGCGGCGACCGGGGCCCCTGCTCCTTCAAGCGGCGGGGCGGGCCTGGGCAGCCCGCCCCTCCGTACGACCCTAGCCTTTACCCACTTTTTTTGTGGCGGAAGGAGGTACCTTGTATAGGTTTCA
>JBNGDZ010000395.1:0-4972 GCA_049975765.1 Armatimonadota bacterium | reverse complement strand
CTTCAGCGCATCCGGCACCCACACCCGGACCGCGGCGTGGGCCGCCCCGGAGGCGGCCAGCGTCATCAGCAGCGCCAGTAGGCAGGCAGTCCTCATCGTGGCCTCACCTCGATTGGCTCAACGCGCGGATTCTCGATGTCGTGCTCATCGACGGCCACCACCGCTACGTAGCGCGCGCCCGCCTCGATGCGCTCGATGCTCAGCGACCGGGTCTCGGCGGGGACCCAGGCGGCGGCCCTCATCAGCGCCACACTCTCGAAGGGCTCGTCGGAAGCGTAGATGCGGTAGTACGCCACCGGCACGGGCGCCTGATAGTCCTCCCACACCAGCGTGGCGTCTGCCAGGTCGGGATGCACGGGGGGCGGCGGCACTGCGGCGCTCACGCTGACATCGTCGAACCACACGCGCCCGTCGTTCTCGGCCTGCGTGGCGCACATGATCTTCGCGTAGTCCGCGGCCACCGGCGCGTAGGTGACCGCCGAGACGCGCTCCCACTTCGCGGGGACCTCCCGCGCGACGAAGGTCCCACCCAGATGCCCCTGCTCGTCGCTCCAGAACTCGATCAGCGGTCCGGCCCCCACCTCGTCCATGCCCTCCCCGCGCATCCAGCAGCTCACCCGGTACTTCTCCCCCGCCTCCACGGGCAGCGGCGACTGGATCGCCAGGCCGCGGCTGCCTCGCCCGTCGATCCGCAGCGATGCCTCGCCCGAGTAGGCGACGGCGGCGTCGATGGTGCCCGGGCTGGCCTCCCTACCAGCAGGTGCGTACCAGTTGTTTGTCAGCCCCCACCCCTCGGCGCCCTGCTCGAAGCCCGGATTGCTCACCAGGTTCTCCTGCGCACAGGCCATCAGGGGCAGGCACATAGCCAGGCCCACCATCCACAGGCGCATCCCGATCACCCTCCCGACCCTTACCATCACAGCCTATCCCAACTTCACTCCCCGGCCTTGAGGACCTCCCGCCCGCAACCAAGCGCGGCCTGTCCGCCCGGTCTGTCGCCGGGCGTCGACCGCGCGGCCTGCGCTACCTCCCGTACGTCTCGACGGCCTCCAGGAAGGCCGCCAGGTTCTTCCAGGAGATGTCGGGCCAGATGTCGTAGGCCGGGCACAGAATCAGGCCGGCGCGCCCGAGAGTCTCGATACGCCCCCGGACCTCTCGCCGGATATCGCCGGGCGTGCCCAGCACGAGCGTGCTGTGATGCCCCACCGTCCCCCACAGCGCCACGCGCGTGCCGAATCGGCGCCGGATGCCGTCCGCGTCCATGTGCTCGGGCTGCACCGGGTTGATGGCGTTCACACCGATCTCGATCAGGTCGCCGATGATCGGCTCGTAGAAGCCGTCGCTGTGATAGAGCACCCGCACCTCGGGGCTGATGGCCCGCGCTGCCTCAATGACAGACGCCATCCGCGGCTTGAGGAACTGCCGCCACTGCGCCGGACCGATCATCATCGACCGCGGCATGCCCACGTCATCGCCCAGCGAGAGCACGTCCACGCCTGCCCGCGCCACCGCCTCCGCCTTGGCTCGGGCCATCTCCGCCAGCCGATCCAGCAGCAGATGCGCCCACTGAGGGCGCTCGATCAGGTCCAGGAGGAAGTTGCGGAGGCCGCGCAGCCGCCAGGCGGGCTCGAACAGCTCTCCGCCCAGGTGTGGCAGCGATCCCCCGGCCGCCAGCCCTTGCTCGTGCAGCTCCCGCACCTGCCGCGCCATGTCCTGGACATCCCCTGACGCCCCGGCGTCGGGGAAGGGGAAGTCCCGAAGCTCCTGCAGCGAGCGCGCGCGGGCCAGGGGGTTCCGCGTCTGCGCGGTCTCGGGGTGGTACTGCCACCGCGCGTAGTTGCTGACTTGCGCCGGGGTGCCCAGGTGCGTGTCCACCGGCGTCTCCCGCACCAGTCGGCGCAGCTCATCATCACCCGGACTCCCGCCGAAGCGGATGAAACGCACATCCACCAGGTCGTCGGATTGCTGCTCGAGCGGGGCAAGCACTTCGAGGTCCACGCGGGAGAAGCCCAGGGCGCGAGGCACGCGATCCGGCCTCCCGCCATCCAGCGCCGTCAGGATGCGCTCCCGCCCGGTCATGACCACTGTCCGCCCGATGCCTTCGCTCCAGGCTCTTTCAGCATAGCCCGGGGAGCTGCGCTGCCCCTTTCCGCGTCGCGACAACGACACCTGCGCCCGAGGGCCGGCCAGGTCAAAGCTCAGATGCCAATCGACACAGGGGGCGTACACAGAAGAACGCCCGGCCTCTCGGCCGGGCGCCGTTGCTCGCGACGTCGGCTACTACCACATGTCAGGCGAGTCCGTGCCCGCGCCCTCGCTTGTCACAACGACATCGATAGCTCGCGGACCCTTGGGGTCCTCCTCGACCTCGAACTCGACCTGGGCTCCCTCGGCGAGGCTCTTGTAGCCCTCGCCCTTGATCGCGGAGTAGTGCACGAATACGTCCTCGCCCTCCTCGCGCTCGATGAAGCCATAGCCCTTCGCGTCGTCGAACCATTTGACCGTTCCGGTCGCCATGCGTCTTGCCTCCATGGTACCTCTACGCAGTATCCTTGTTCGTCCGCCAGGAGACAGGCCACCAGCGACTCGAACAACGACACTTTCGGGCGGTGTTCCCGCCTTATACTGGCAGTAGCGTATCACACTCCCGTGATTTCGGCAAGCGCTTTCTGCATCACGGTGCGAACTCCAAGTCTCGCTGGAACGCGCGGGCGGGAGCGCCCGCAGCCGACAGTCCGAGGCCACACCCCGCCAGCGGAGGCCGAGAGCCCGCTGACTGTCGCCGGCACGGCTACTCACTGATCGTGACCGGGCGTCGCGTCAGCACGAAGACGCCCGTGCCCTGCGGGGCGATGGTGAGAGTCGGCTCCCCGGGCCTCTCGGCCCTGACCGACAGAGCCCCCTCACCCAGCCACACGGAGGCGTCGTAGGCCCGCTGGTTGCCGCCGTTGATCCCGTAGACCGTGCCTGCCAGCGGCACGTCGAGGACGTTGGCCACCAGGAGATACTTCCTCCCATAAAGGTCCAGCTCCCGGGTCATCTGAGGCCCGGGCCCCAGGCTCCCCGGCTCCAGCCACCGGATGTCAAGCTCCTGTGTGGGCCGAGCGTCGCAGAGGACCGGCCCCAGCTCGTTGAGCTCGCGCACCAGGGCGCTCACCCTCTCCCAGCGCCGGCTCATCACCTCTTCGCTCGCGGGCCGCTTGGCCCGGCTCCCGTCCTCGTCACGCTCGAAGACGAGTGGGAAGGAGCCGTAGGTGTACATGACGACGCCCTTCGCCCCGGCGATCAGCCCGGCGTAGTTCTGCAGCCGCATCTGTTGCAGGGATAGCCCATCCTTAGGATCGAGCGACCAGTAGGAGGGCGGGATGAGCTGGGGCATCAGCCATACGGCCTTGCCCTCCATCGCCTCCACGCCCTGCCGCGTCCATTCGTAGGTCTCCAGCACCGTGCGCTTGGGCCCCGCGCCGCCCCGGTAGGGGTAGTTGTCGAACACCAGCACGTCAGCGGTGTTGCGGAAGGCGCGGAACCACCGTGGATCGCACGAGAGCGTCACCACCAGGTGGCCGGGGCTGTTGGACTTGAAGATTTCGTAGGCATACTCCATGTACTCGACCAGCTTCGCCTCCGGCTCCTCGTTCGTCCGCCAGCCGATCACGCCGGGGAGGTGGTCGAAGGCGCTCAGCGTGTCCAGCGGCATCCGCCAGGACTGGTCGCGGCCGTGCGTGAGGACATTCTGGATGCCGGCCTCCTCGCTGGGTTTGAGGTCGATCCCCCCGCCGGTGCGGAAGGAGGCGAATGTCGCCCACACATAGTGTCCGCCGAGGATCAGCAGGTCATGCGCAGCCGCCGCCTCGTAGTGCGCGGCCTCCCACTCGCCGGTGCCGGAGACCAGGTTGAAGCCGGCCTCGGCGATCCGGCTGATGGAGTCTACGTCCTCAGTGTGTATCCCAACCGGGAAGACCGGCCGGTCGTCAACCAGCAGCGTGCCGTCGGCACGGATGGTGGCCTGTGTCGCGGGCTGCCGGTCCTGCGCGAAGGCTGCGGGCAGCACCAGCGTAACCGCGACGCTCAGCAACAGGACTCGCCGCCCGGAGGTGCTCCGTACCACAGTCATCGTCCTCTCGTGTGAATGTCGGCGCCCAAGCACCGGCCCGGTCGCCGCTGCTTGCGGTCCACGTGTGGAGGCCTCTTCGCGGATGGGCGCTCGGCACCTGCGTGCCGCGTTCGCCGTGGTGCCGTTTGCAGGGCGCGACTACGCTCGCGCCCGGTCTTTCCTCCCCCGTGGCCCGAGGCTGTCGCGTAGGCCGGGCTTCCAGCCCGGCAATGATCCACGACACACGAACAGAAGTGTCCGTGCCACCGAACGGCGCCGAGGCTACCTCCCCAAAGCCGCCCACTGCAGATCCTCACATGCAGCCGCCTGCCGAGGAACCGAATGACCGCGTCATGGCGTTTACCAACGTAGAGGACACGCTCCAGTGCAAAGCACTCCGGCCTCACCAGGCACGGGATCAGAATGCTGCTGCAATATGCGTGGAAGAGCTTCTGGCGGCGCAGCACACGTAGCGTCCTGGTCGTCGCCGGCGTGGCATTGAGCGTGGCGCTGCTGGTGGCGGTGGTTACGGTCACCCAGTCCGTCGAGAACGCGATCTCCTCGGCACTGGCCGCCGCGGGCGCCGACATGGTCGTGCAGAAATGGGTCAAGGCCTGTCCCTTCCGGCTGGTCAAGCTCCCTCCAGACCTCGACGCCATCGACGCCGAGGTGGTCCAGCGCCTCCAGGAGCACGAGGGTGTCGAGGAGGCGTCCGGGGTCCTGGAGCTGTGGGCCTTCAGTGTCACCGAGAGCCAGGCGGACGCTCTCCAACTGCCCTTCACGGGCGACAAGCGGGCGGATGACGCACCTGCCGGAGCGGCTGCCGCGCCGGCGGCCGGCGATGCCGGCGGCGGGCGGATCGCGAGCGGAGGTCAGGGC
>JBNGDZ010000394.1:0-5002 GCA_049975765.1 Armatimonadota bacterium | reverse complement strand
GCGGAGGCCCTCGCCCCCACCCCGCGTTGAGGGGGGCCGTTGCCGTGCGGAGCGGCCGGGCCCAAGGCCCACTTCTCGGTGATCGCAAGCGGTCTCGACAGCACGGAGACCGCTACGCCTCGTCGTAGTCCTTGAGCGGGCGGTACCAGATGTTGCGGAAGCGCACCAGGTCGCCGTGGTCCTGCAGCTCCAGCGGGCCCACCTCCGGGTGCGGCTCGTACTCGGTGACCACCCGGTGCGAGGTGGGGCCGCGCAGCTCCGTGGCATGATGGAGCACCACGCCGTTGAGCATCACCGTGATGCGCGCCGGCCTGACGCACTCGTCGCCCTCGAAGCGCGGACCCTCCCAGATGATGTCATACACCTGCCACTCGCCGGGCCTGCGGCAGGCGTTGGCCAGGGGCGGATACTGGCCGTAGAGCGCGCCGGTGGTGCCATCAGGGTAGGTGGGGTTGTCGTAGCAGTCGAGCACCTGCACCTCGTAGCGGCCCATGAGGAAGACGCCAGAGTTGCCGCGTCCCTGGCCCTCACCCTTGACCTCCGAGGGGGCCGCCCACTCCACGTGAAGCTGGCAGTCGCCGAACTGCTCCTTGGTGCGGATGTAGCCGGTGCCGGGCACGACCTGCATGTAGCCGTCCTCGACCTCCCACTCCGCCGGCCCGCCCTCGCGGCTCTCCCAGTTCGAAAGATCGGTGCCGTCGAAGAGCACAACGGCGTCCGAGGGTGGCTCGCCGGGCTGCTCCTGAGTGCTCGGAGTGCCGGGCGTCACGATGGGCGGCTGCGGGCGGTTGCCGTCATGCACGTGCCAGTTGGTCCCGGGCAGGATTGGGGTATCGTCATAGCCGATGTCAGCCATCATCAGGTCCTCCCATTGGGTGGGTTGGTTGGGCGTGTAGTGCGTGCGTCAGGGGCAGTTTCCCTGAGGGGCGGGCGATACCTTCAGCGCGAGACCAGGACGGCCCGCAACGGAGCCAACTGCGGACGCGGACGGTGCCCCACCGGCGACTGCGCAGCAGTCCCGGAGAGATCGCAGGCAGTCTCGGCGACACGAGAACGGCGCAGCGCGTCCGACAGTAGTCCGGCCCTGTATGCGACGCGACAGACGACGTCGTTCCGTGGCACGGACACTGGAGACCTCTGGTCTTGGTCCGTGCGCCGTTTGGCACCGACGCGTGCTGTGCCAGATCACGGCAGCGGCGCCGCGTCAATCAGCCGGCCGTCGCGCAGGAGCTTCACGCACGCGGGCGACGGCTCG
Organism: Armatimonadota bacterium; assembly: GCA_049975765.1. Taxonomy (GTDB): domain Bacteria; phylum Armatimonadota; class Zipacnadia; order Zipacnadales; family UBA5352; genus JAYENL01. The sequence continues at coordinate 3,747 of JBNGDZ010000394.1, read as the reverse complement.
GCGCCGTCCGGGAGCGAGATCGTCGCCTCGCGCGCGGCCGACCGCTCGACCAGCGGGGCACCGTCGGCGGAGCATAGCACAAGCGTCAGGCCCTCCACCTCGCCGGTGACCGTCGCGTGCAGTTGATCGCCGGTCGCCTCCACCGACAGCCGCCGGGGCAGGTGGGCGACACAGGCCACGTCGCCGTCAGGCAGCTTCAGCGACAGGGCCTGGCCAGCGTCCCCGGGGACCGGCGCGAGCTCCCGGCAGCGCACCAGCTCCACGTAGTGCCAGCCCTCCCGAGGCTCGGCGGCAACGAGAGGCCCCTCGACCGTGAAGCCGCGGGCGTTATACAGCAGCGTGATCTCCTTGGCCTCGGCCTCGAAGCGGTTGGCGTAGACGCGGTCGTGGAGGGTGGGAGTCAGCGGCTGGCGGTCGCCCGTCTCGAGGAGGTCGCCGCTCTCGTGCAGGATGCGGTAGTAGGCCGGTGGTTGAACGCCGCCGAACCGGGCCATGGCGTTGAAGAGCTGCCAGTCCAGCGAATCCCCCTCGCCGCGGTCGAGGTCGTAGACCTTGCACTCGGGGAAGTAGAAGCGGAACAGGTTCACCGGGACCGGCCGGATGGGCCTGACATGTGACATGCTCTCGTAGACGATGCAGCCGTCGAGGAAGCGCGCCAGGTGATCGTAGCCGGGGAACTCGGTGGTGAGTACCAGGTCCGGATCGACCTGGTCCATGGCCTCATGCACCAGCCGGCAGGCGCGGGAGACGGCCTGCAGCCAGGCGTTGTGGCCCGGCTCGGCGAAGAGGTGCTCGTGATGGGGGCTGGTGCAGACGTAGCCGCGGTGCCCGTACTCGTCGAGGCGCACGCCGCCTACGCCGGTGTCGCGGCAGACGCGGGCGACGGTCTCGGCGAGGTACTCCGGCCACCACTGTGTGTCCGAGCACATGTTCCAGGAGGCGTAGCTGCCCACATAGCCCTCGGGCGTCTGACCGGTGTTGTAGGCGTCCTTCCACAGCGGGTTCATGCAGCCGTACTGCCGGCCGTAGCGCTCGCCGGTGTCAGTGGTGGCGCAGCAGAGGATGCCCTCCATGTAGAACATGGGCAGGATGCCGCGGTCGTAGTGCTGCTGGATGTACTCGCGCAGGGCTCGCAGGCCGCCCCAGTCCTCGTTGTAGTAGTAATCGCCTCGGTTCAGAGGGTACTCCAGCTTGCCGGTAGCGGGATTGACCACCCAGTAGGCCTTGTAGCGCTCGTAGAAGGCCTCCCCGAGCTGCTCCTTGAGCTGGTCCATGGGCACGTGCCAGGGCCCCACCTCCGACCACTCCCACCACGACATCATCTCCAACACGTCGCGATCGTCCTGGAAGAAGTCGCTGCGGTAGCCGTCCTCGCCGTAGAGGGGGCTCTGGCCCCAGCCGGTGGCGATGATATTCCAGCGATCGCCGAGCCTCGACGGGTGCTGCCGCCACTCCCAGACGCTGTGTGCCCAGTCGGCGTAACGGCGCATGGCCTCATGCCAGTCGCCGGGATGGACCTCGAGGAGCGCACCGGGCGGCGCGAAGCCCTCGCCGGGCTGGCGCGTGCGCCGGAGGTACTCGAAGGTCAGCGCGGTGCCGGGGCCGGGCTCGAGGCTCGACTGCCAGTACATCTCGGGCTCCATGTAGCGGCCGATCTCGGTGATGGAGTAGTCCGGGACGAGCCGGAGGCCCTTCCGCAGCGCGGGGCACTTGTAGAGGCCGGTCTCGTCGAGGCTGCGTAGGGCGAGGCCGCCGCCCAGCGAGGGCGAGAACAGGTCGATCATCTGCCACCAGCACGAGTTCTCGCCATAGGCGGTGCGCAGCTCCGTGTTGGCGTCGGCGATGATGCCGCCCCACGCCGGGAAGAGGTAGTAGTCCTCGCTCCAGTCCTCCGACAGCGCCACGCCGCCGAGCTGCGGGAAGGCCAGCTTGAACTGGGCCGGCGCGTCGCCCTCGTTGCTTAGCTCCAGGCCGAAGCGGAGCTGGCCGAGGTCGGCGAGGGCCAGCCTGAGTCGGGCGTTGAGGCCTTGCTCGGCCAGGAGCAGGTCGGCGGTGACGCCGTGCTGGTCCCGTAGCGGCGCGATAGCGCGCAGCTCGAAGTCCTCGGCGCCAAAACGCTCCTCACCGATCTCCACCACGAACAGGTGCGTGCGCTCGGGCGCCAGGAGCATCTCGCGGCGGAGCCACTGGCTGTGCAGGGAGGTCATGCGCAGATGCGGCTCGGTCTGCAAGCGGCACTCGAGCAGCGCGTCGCGCAGCACCACCTCCCCGGGCAGGATCCGGCACTGGGCGGCCCGCCGAATCGGACCGCCGGCGGGCTGGGAGGTGGTGGGCGACATGTTCACCGGAGGCCTGCTGGCGAGATAGGGTCGGGAGTAGCAAAACCCCACCTCCCGGATGATCGCCGTGTCCGCGGCCTTGCCGGTGAAGCGCATCACGTCCGGCTCAGAGCCGGCGGGGACTGCAAAGCCGGGCCTGGCCCCCTCGAGTTGCTCCAGCGTCAGCTCTTCGCCGTCTGCATTCAGGACGATGGGAGTGTGATCGGCAAAGATGCTCAGCCCACGGGCGTCGTCGAAGGCGTCGGGATCAAGCTCGATGGTCAGGGTCTGGCCGGGGCCAAGCTCGAGGCCGCGATCGGTGAGATCGCCGGTGGTCTCTGCGTACCCGACGGGCGGGACGGGCTCGGTCATCGGCCGCCAGATGGTCTCGACTGTGGGCTCCTGCTCCAGCAGCGCCAGCCGGACCATGTACTCGCCGGTGGCGTCGATGGCGTTGAGCTTGTCGGCCCGCCACGGCTCGTCGCGCTCTGTGTACTCCGAGTGCCCGTGGCTCTCGGTGTTGTCGATCCCCACGTAGATGTAGTCCTCCAGCGGGGGCTCGTCGTCGTCGGCCTTGCGGAACTCGAAGACGTTCTCGCCGTGGACGAGCTCGTCGAGGCCGACGGGGAACTCATGCCACCGCCAGCGGAGGTCGTCCTCTCGTCGCCGCTTGGCGCCGGGCACGTCGCTGGTGGCGTAGGTGTGCACCGTCCCGTTGATCGCGATCTCGAAGTGCTCGTCGAGGCCGTTCCAGTCCACCTCGGGGATGTTCCACGAGTAGTCCTGGCACGCGAGGTAGACCAGCAGCCTGGCTTCCTGCGCGCGGTCGAAGACCTCCTGGGGAACGATGGAGAGGTCCAGGTGTTTGCGGACGCGGTAGTCGGGCTTGACCTGATGGGAGGTGCCCATGGAGGAGCCGCCCCAGGCACCGTGATCGTCGTAGACCACCGTGACGCCCTCGGTGGGGTGCTCGAGGCGGGGCCACTGCTGAGCCTGTGCGGCGACGCACAGAGCGATGCATGAGGCGATGGCGGCGGGCGAGCGCATGGGTCATCAGACCCTTCGTCGAGCAGTCTGCGCACGTCCGTAGTTTCGCTCGCTGGAAGGCGCGGTCCTTCACGGCGGGCCTCCCCGAGCGGCATGGGGCTACTTGCCGTATCTCGTCCGTGGCACGGGGACTCCTGCCCCGTGCGCTCTCTGTCTCGACCCCGTTATCAATCTCCGCGTAGGTCGGGCGTGGCAGGACTGCTCAAAACGGCGCACGGACAGGAGTGTCCGTGCCACGGAAAGGCAAACAGCAGCGGCTCCGACAAAGACAAACGGCGTCGGGCTGGAAGCCCGACCTACGCGGGGAAATGCCGGCCGGGAAACGCCTCCGGTGCGGAGCATGGGCGCCGGCTTCGTGGAGCCTGGCAGCCCTCCTCAGGAC
>JBNGDZ010000393.1:0-5009 GCA_049975765.1 Armatimonadota bacterium | reverse complement strand
GATCCGCTCAGGGCCGCCGGATCGGCTGACTCCGCCGACGAGGATGATGTAGCGATCGCGCCAGACGGTGGCCTCCCAGCCCGCCACGTCGTAGGGAGTGTCCGGCAGCCGCGTCCACTCATCGGCCGCGGGATCGTATGCCAGCGCCTCCGAGAGGCTGCGCCACTGGCCATCCTGCATGGTGAGGCCGCCGAAGACGTAGAGGAGGCCGTCAAGCGCGGCGCTGGCCGTCCAGCCACGGGGAGCGCCGGGAATGGGTGACGCGGCCCGCCACCCGGCCTCGGGCCGGCGCGTGTCGAAGACGTCGGTGGTGCCCCGCAGCGTGTTCTCGCTGTAGCCGCCCTCGGCGAGATCGTACTCGTTGCCGCCGGCCACGACCAGGTACGGGCCCGCCGCGCCGACGGCCATGTGGCTTCGCGGCACGGAGAGCTCGCCGCAGGTCTCGATCTGCAGGCTGTCCGCGTCCGGGATCAGCTTCAGGCAGTCGGCGTGCGGTCGGTACTTCGGGTCCTCACCCGGATGCTGGCAGGCGCCGCCCACGATATAGACGGCGTCACCGGTGGCCATGCCGCGCACGTACTCGCGGCGGATGGGCATCATGCCCAGCCGCTGCCACTGCCCTGTCTCCGGATCATAGCGATGCACCCAGCGAGAGGTGCGTGCGCCCTCCTCATCCCCGCCCGGGATGAAGCCGCCTGCGAGGATGATACCGCCCTGGAACTGGACCATCGCCATGCCGCTGATACCCGCCGACGGCCCGGGCTCAACGTAGGGTATCCGGGCGCAGGGCTCCTCCCACTCGACACTCGCCAGGACCGGCAGATCGTCGTAAGAGGGCGCGGAGCAGATACAGCCGGGGAGTGTCGTCAGCGTTAGCGCCATCAACACGTGCATGGAGGACTCCTCTCTCGATGGGTTGCCGCGTCAGCCGGGCTCGGGCAGTATTCCACGCGGCGAGCATGGCGCCTCCATCGGTCTCGCGGTGCGAGACCGGCGGGCGCGCGGGGGAGGTCTGCTGCTTCGGGAGGAGAAGATACTCCGCGGAAGACTGACGGGGGAGATGTCTCGCCCTGCGTTCTGTGCCGCACCCGGCACGGCGAACGCAGGGCAATTGACGACGGTCCCGCGAGGTGACGCACAGTCAGATGACCGCACTGAGAGCCGCAGCAGTCATAGCCGTGCTCCTGATGCCCATCGCGTTGGGATGCTCCGAGCCCCTGCCCACCCCGGATGGCGAGTCGCTGGAGCTCACGCTGGAGGGCGGGGCGCGTATCGATCAGGTGGCGGGCCTCGACCAGCAGGCCCTGGTGCTCGACGGGAACGAAGGCACCTACGCACACGCAGACGCGCCCGATCTGCCAGATGAGCTGGCCGCCTTCCGCGTGGAGGCGAAGGTGCGCATCGATGAGCACCGCGCGGGGACTGTGGCCATGGAGTGGCCCGGCGCCTTCAAGGTCTACTTCGATAGCAATGGGTACTTCTGGCTGATCACGTGGCCGCAGTCAGGGCAGCTTACCGCGGCGAGCAAGGCGCAGGTGCCGCTGGGCAAGTGGACCGATGTGGCGGCGGAGTACCGCGCCGGTGACATCGGGTTGCTCTACGTCAACGGCCGCAGCGTCTACAGCTTCCGGGGGAGCGGGGCGCTGACGCCGGAGGCCGACCGCCTGGAGTTCGGCCGACACCCGTGGACCGACGATGAGGGCAACGAGCACACGCAATGGATGCACGGGGCGGTGGCGGCCCCGCGCATCACGATGCTTCCAGACGGTGACAGCCCGACGCTCGAGGGCTCAGGGATGCAGAACAGCATGTGCATCAGCTTCGGCGACGCAATCGTGAAGGGCGAGGGCTGGCGGAAGCTCAACAGCCCCGATGACGTGCCCCCGCTGATCGAGGAGCTGAAGCGCTACAGCGTCACGAAGGTCTTCCTGCGCTGCTCGTCGATCATGATCATGGAGCTGTATGAGAGGCGGATGGAGGAGGATCACTGGTACATCGAGGCGATCAACGCCATCGAGGGCGACATGCACGCCACGATCATCGATGCCTGCCATGAGGCCGGTATCAAGGTCTACGCATATCGCTCGATCTTTGACGAGGGCAGCCCACCGTCGGTGAAGTACGGGGGCAACACTCCGTTCATCTGGCAGTCGAAGTTCACCATCGAGCATCCGGAGTACCTTCGCGTCAACCGAGACGGCACAAAGCGCCAGTGGGGTGTGCTGTGCTTCGCGTATCCACAGGCCCGGGAGTACATGGTCGGGACCTTCGAGTACCTGATGGAGCGGTGGGATTTCGACGGCATCTACATCTGCACCCGCACGCACAGCATGCCGGCGGAGTTCGCCGACCAGTTCGGCTTCAATGACCCGATCGTCGAGGAGTTCCAGCGCCGCTACGGGGTGAACATCCGGGAGGAGGAGTTCCCGCGCTCGCGCTGGTACGATCTGCAGGGCGAGGGGCTCACGGAGCTGCTGCGCGAGATGCGAGCGGCCTTCCCGGACGAGGAGATCGTGATCGCGATCCCCAGGTCGGACTACATCGGCCCTCCCTACGGCAATATGCGCCTCGACTGGCGCACCTGGGCGCAGGAGGGGCTGGTGGACACCATCCGCCTGGGCGTGATCAGCGGCGGCTGGCACTACCCCGACACGCGCAACCTCCCCGGGTACATCCAGAGCCAGCAGGATGACGTCGGGATGCGGCCGCTGGAGTACGATCTCGGCGAGTGGTTCGGACCCTGGTGTGAGCAGTACAGCACGGGTCTGCACACACCCGGCCCCGTATTCCCCACCGACATGGATCGGGAGCTGCTGGAGCTGCCGGGCGTGGAGGGGTTTGCATTCGGCTTCCGCATACGATAGTGCTGAATCGCACACGTTCGCGAACCGTGCCGCCGTTGCCGCGTCACGACAAGGCGCCCGCGCTCGCCATGAGCAGAGGCCGTCACAGAAGACAGGCACACGAGTCTGGATGCTGCCGGCGGAGGGGAGGCGCTTGATTCGCGGACCGATCAAGTGTATGCTTGAGGCATCCAGCACGGCGGGCTGAGGCCGCCGCGATCCAACAAACTATAGAGGAGGACTGAAGATGCGCAACGCTGGTCTGCGAGAGCAGCGCGGTTTCACCCTGATTGAGCTGCTGGTGGTCATTGCGATCATCGCAATCCTGGCAGCGATCCTGTTCCCGGTCTTCTCCCGTGCCAAAGAGAAGGCCCGTTCAACGGCCTGTCTGAGCAACATGAAGCAGATAGGCCTCGCGATGATGATGTACCAGAGCGACTATGATGACGTCATGGTGCCGGCGGCCATCGCCTACCCCGGCATCGGCACGTACTTCTGGAGGGACGTGCTGGAACCCTACGTGAAGAACCGGCAGATCTTTGATTGCCCATCCTATACGAACAAGTACGGCGGACCGCTGGCCGGCTACGATGAGGGTGGCGGCTACGCCGTCAACTTCGTCAGCTACGGCACCGGAGGGCACACGCCGCCTGTGAGTAACCTCGGATGGGGCGGCGTCTGGCAACCTGTCAGTGAGGCCATGCTGGAGCACCCGTCTACCACCATCGTGGCCTTCGACTACTTCGGCGGCTATGCGGTTTGCTCGACGCGCAACGACCATACGACGATACACCTGGTTCTGGCCACGTCCGACGCGCACGAGCCGGGGCGCCGCCACAACCAGGGCCGCAACTGGGTCTTCGCCGATGGTCACTCCAAGTGGAACTCGGCGCGCAACATGCCCTGGGAGGACCACTGGTGGTACTGCTCGTCAGACTGATGCTCGCTGGCGGGGGGTGGCACGCTATGCACCGCCACGGTGATGCATCTGCTGCTGCCTCGGAGTGACCGTCGCGAGCGAAGTGAGCGGCAAGCGGTGCGTTTCCTGAAGCGCCGCTGCGGTTCCACCCCGTCCATGCGCGCTCATGGCGTGGGCCGGGGTGAGCACTTGAGGACACCTCCGGTCTCATCGGCCCGCTACGCCCTCAGGCATCACCGGTCGCGGTGCTCCCGAAGCTACCCCGCGCAGCAGTGCGCGACGATCTCCTCTGCCGACATGCCCGCCAGGCCCAGCTCCGCCAGCCCCCGCGCCGGCTCAGCAAGGTAGTCGCAGCCAAGCAGCACGGAGCTGAGCCGCACGATGCCCTCCATGACGGGCATCGGCACGCCGAAGACCTCCGCCAGCTCCAGCCACGTCACCATGGCGTACGCGACGTCCTCGGTGATGTAGCGGTGCTCCAGGCTCTCAGGCCCGCCAAGATCCTGGAAGCCCGGCCCGTCGCGGTAGGCGATCAGGTAGTCGGGGACCCTGGAGTAGCCCTGCTCCACCGACATCTCCGGCTCCGGCAGCAGCTCCAGCCCCATCGCCTCGCCCAGCGCCAGGCGCTCCGCATCGGCGGCCTCGATGAGCCGGGCCACCGCCGGCGTGACGCCCTCGTGGTAGAACTCCCAGCCGCCCTCCACGCGCTCGATCCAGGCGGCGTTGAGCAGTGTGACCGCCGGGTGAATGACGGGATTGCCGTTGCTCAGGCTGGTCTCCAGGACGCTGTCCGCCGCGCGCAGGCCCGGGAAGATGGGCCTGAGACGGCGGACGATCGCCGGTGCCTCGCCCGGCGGAAAAGCACCGAGCTTCACGAGCTTCACGTGGTGGCGGATGGTCACCCCTCGCTGGCCGTGGCTGCGGGCGGCGAAGGGGAGAGTGGCGGTCTCGGCGACGGTGGGTGCGAAGCCCCGCTCAGCGTCGATCACCGACGCGACCTCCAGCGCTCCACCCGTGCTGCCCGGCATGGCCACCACGGTCTGATCGTAGGTCACGACCGGCGCCAGCTCCTCAGCGATGGGGCGGTGGCCGGCCGCCTGACTGACGATCAGCACCAGGGAGGCCCCGCCGCAGGCCTCCCCGATATCGCCGGTGACGAGCTGCAGGTCCGCCCGCCCCTCGACCTGTCCATCGACCTCAAGGTGGTGGTCGCCGAGCAGGTCGGCAAGCCCCTCAAGGAAGTCAGG
>JBNGDZ010000392.1:0-5013 GCA_049975765.1 Armatimonadota bacterium | reverse complement strand
TCCATCTTCGGGAGCTGGGCCGAGCGCATCGCCGGCCAGGCCGACTGCACCGTCCTCCTCGTCCGCGCCAAGAGCACCGCAGAGGACTAATCGGGCGCGCCCTCCAGGGGATCGTAGGCCGGGCGATCCTCCGGCTGCGGCTCCTTGACCACGTAGTGCTGCAGGTACTCGTCCTCGACCGACTCCACGATCCCGTCCTTCATTACCAGGCGGATGCTTTCCGGCTCGTAGAGCGCCCCCACGTCGTCGAGGGGGTCGCAGTCGGCGATGAGCAGATCGGCCTTCTTCCCCGGCGCAAGGGTGCCAAGCTCGTCGAGGCGGTAGGCCTCGGCGGTGGTCCGGGTGGCCGCCACGATCGCCTCCATGGGCGACAGGCCGGCCCACACCAGCTCCCGCAGCTCCCACAGCGCGGCGTCGCCGATCTTCCAGACGTGCTTGGAGCTCGGGTAGTCCGATCCGTAGGCGATCTTCACGCCGAGCTGGTGCGCCAGGCGCACGCCCTCGCGGTGTACCGGCTGAGCGGCAGTCATCTCCTCCTCCATCCAGGGCCGGTCGGGCCAGGCCTTGATGTTCTTGTCACAGGTGACGCGCAGCGTGGGCACGAAGTAGAGGCCGCGCTCCGCGATCCCCCGCACCCCCTCCTCGTCGATGAAGGCCCCATGGTGGATCTGATCTATCCCGGCGGCGATGGAGTTGTTGATGCCCGGCTGGGTGTGGGCGTGCACCACCACCGGACGCCCCCACGCGTGGGCCTCATCCGCCAGCGCCTCAAGCTCCTCCAGCGTGTAGTTGCGCACCGAGCAGTCCTCATCCTCGCCCCAGAAGCCGCCCGAGGCCGCGGTCTTGATGAAGTCCGCGCCCGCCTGCACCATCTCCCGCACGGCCTTGCGCACCTCCCAGGGGCCGTCGGCGGTGCGGAAGCGCACGTGGCCGAAGGTGGGGCTGACCACACAGCCGGCCACCAGCCGCGCGCAGCCGCGCACCTGCCCGGCCTCGATGCCGTCGCGCAGCGTGATCCCGTCCCTGTTCGCGGAGACGCTGCAGATCGTGGTGATCCCCCGCTGCAGGGAGATGCGCAGCACCTGCTGGGCGGCGGGGCTGCCCCCGACGTGCGCGTGCCCCTCGATCAGACCCGGCATCACAGTGCGGCCGGACGCGTCGATGATCTCGGCATCGTCCGGGACCTCGACCTCCTCCGCGAGCCCGACCGCGTCCACCACGCCGTCGCGCACGATCACCGCCCCGTCATCGATGGGATCTGCACCTGTGCCGTCGATGAGTCTGCCATGCAGGACCGCCTTAGGGCCGGTCATCTCTCTCTTCCTCCCGGAGCGCGTGCGCTCAGCGGCTGCCGCACTGCGCTCGGTAGATTCGCCCGGCGGCCACCGACACCTCGCCGGGAATGGAGGTGTCCGTGGCCTCGCGGCGCACAATGTGACTGCACGCGGGCCCGCGTAGCGGCGGGCGAAGCCAATGGGGGAGCGAGGCGAGGCCATGACGAGGAAAGCGACGATCGCTGCGGCCCTGACCCTCTGCCTGCTGCCGGCGGGCGCTCAGGAGCTGACCAACCACGCCCTGGGCAGGCCCTATCGTGTGACGCCGGCGCCCGCGGATCGCTACGCTGACGCCTCCGGGCTGGAGCCCCACATACCCGGCAAGTTCTACCGCGGCGAGCTGACCGACGGCGTGTCCGGCCCCCAGGACAGCTACAAGGCCGCACAATGGGTGGGCTGGCGCGACACCGACTACCGGGAGCCCATCAGCGTGGAGGTGGACCTGGAAGAGGAGGTGCGCGTGGATCGGGTGGAGGCCACCGTCTGCGGCTCACCCGGCAGCATACAGCCGCCGGAGCGGATCGACCTGGCGCTGCTGGGCGAGGGCTTCCCGTGGCCCGTCTTCGTCCAGGTCGCGCAGATCGAGGCCGATGCGCCCTGGGACCCCGAGACCACCCGCGTCTACACGTATGCGGCCGACATCGGCGGACTGCCGGCCCGGCGGGTGCGCCTGGACTTCCAGGAGCAGACCTGGAGCTACCTCTTCGTGGACGAGATCCGCATCCTGGGCCTGGAGCGGCCGGCCGGCGGCATGCTGCCGGTTCAGGACGTGACGCTGCAGGCGGAGGCCGGCCATACCGAGTGCGAGAGCGTGCAGGTGGAGGGCGCCTCGGGGCGAGCGGTGCTGCTCCATGAGCCGGGTGAGCGCGTGCGCTTCGAGATGCCGCTGCCGGCCGGAGACTACACCGTGCGGGTGCGCTCACTGGCCGTGGAGCCGGACACCTTCAGCGAGATCGCTCTGACCCTGGGCGAGCAGGCCATGCGCCCGCAGGCCATCACCAACACGGTCTTCACCTGGCAGCGCTCGCACTTCACCCAGCCGCGGGACGGCCCCGCCACGGTCACGATGACGCTGCGCGAGGGCGCCGGCGTCTACCTCGACCAGGTGCGCATCCACAGGCTGACGCTCAACGAGACCATCACGCGGCTCCACGACTTCCGGCGCGACACGATCCTGGCGTCCGGCGGAGAGCCACGCTGCCTCATCTCGGTGGGCGATGAGGGGCAGTACCGTGCGCAGGGCGAGGCGGTGGCGGCCGCCATCGAGGACCGATGCGGGGCGCGGCCGAAGATCCTCGAGGGCGATCAGATCGCCGAGGAGCACTTCCGCACCACCAGCGTCATCGAGCTGGGAACTGCGGAGAGCACCTTCGCGATCCTGAGGTCCTCCCCGAACGCCTGGAGCCGCATCCCGGGGCCGCCGGAGGACGGGGAGCCGCAGATCTACGTGGACGTGGAGCCGCGCGGCACGGGCGTGAACACCATCGTCCTGGGCGGGGTCGATGAGGCGCAGGTGCGGCGCAGCGTGCGAGCCTTCATCGAGCGGCTTGAGGGGGGCGAGACGCTCAGCTATCCCTGGGGGCTGCTTCCGGTCCCCGCCTACGAGGATGACCGGGAGCACTACAGGCAGATGGCGGTCGAGAGCGGCAAGTGGCTGCGGCAGGGAGCCATCCGGCACCTGCACCGGGACTGGAAGTACTATCCGGACGACACCTTCGTGCTGCTGGGGTATCGCTACCTGGAGTACCTGGACTCGTACGACACCATTCGCCAGATCGCGAGCGACGGCTTCATCGACGCCGAGACCCAGAAGATCGTCGGCAACTGGGATCGCCGCGAGCACCATCAGAGCTTCGCGGGCGACCGGGGGCGCCTGCACAGGCTGCAGCTCACGAATCTGATCCTGCTGATGGCGCGCAAGTGCGAGGGCATCTTCGACTGGAACTGCTGCCAGGTGCCCGGCGAGGCGAAGTCCCATCATCCGCCCGAGGAGATGACGCAGATCCTCCAGCAGCGCCGGGAGATGATCGCCCACAACCATCAGACCTTCCCCACCTACGCCATCGCGACCGCCGGCGACTACTTCGCGAAGTACTACGACCTGCCTGAGGCCCGGCGCTGGGTGGACTGGGCGGAGATGTTCATGCGGGGACCGTTGCAGAGCTCCAAGCCCATGGAGGACTGCTGGGGATACATGGACATCACCTACACGCACGTCGCCCGCTACGCAGCGATCACCGGCCGCTGGGACTGGTTCGACCAGCCGATGCTCTATGACTTCCTGACGCTGCGGCTGATGAGCCACGACAACATGGGCTCGGGCGTGGGCTACGGGGACGTCGGCGCCTACCGCCCCGCGGACGGTCCGGTGACGCCCGAAGACAGCGCGGGCAACTGGCTGTCGGCGTCGGGCGGGCGGCTGGACCTGTCGCGGGCGAGATGGGATGGGGTGACCAGGCTCTACGTGCACCCGCTGGAGCCGATGTACTACGACTACTATGGCGAGGATTCGCCGGTGCCGCTTGAGGAGTGCTTCGACAAGCTCAGCTTCCGCGATGAGGTCGAGCCGCGGGCGCCCTATCTGCTGCTGGACGGAGTCTCCGGCGGCTATCACGGCCACTGGGACGGCAACTCCATCCTGCGCTTCACCGCCAACAGCCGAATGTGGCTGTGCGAGGGCGACTATCTCAAGTCCGACCCCAAGGACCACAATACGCTGACCATCATGCGCAACGCCGAGAGCGGCACGCCGGGGCTGTTCTCAAGCCTCCAGGCCCGGTTCGAGGCCGGCCCTTGGGCCTCGACCATCACGCGCACACCCGACTACACCGGCCTCGACTGGGACCGGCATCTCATCTACAGCCGCCGCGGCGAGACCTTCCTGCTCTTCGACGAGGTCACCGCCGTGGAGCCGGGGACCTACGATGTGAAGGCCCGCTTCCGAAGCCTGGGAGAGACCTCACTGGCCGAGAGCACCTGGCATGTGCAGCAGCAGGGAGAGCACTTCTTCCTGCACGCGCCGAGCCCGGGCCGGCTCATGGAGGCGACCGACCCGGAGGACACCAGCACGTGGGAGAGCTACCAGTTCGCCGACGACACCACGCCCAAGCTGCTGAGCCACGGCGTGCGCGGCGAGCTGCAGCCGGGCGAACGGATGGTGCTGCCGGCGGTCTTCTATGCCACCTCCCAGGACGCGCCCCGACAGAGCGTCCGCCGGGTCGCCGACGGCGCAATCGTCATCGACGGTGACCTGCGGGCGGTGGCGGGGGTCGGCGGACTGTCGCTGGAGCACATGCACAGCGACGCCCGGCAGTTCGTGGCCGGCGAGGCCGGGATGCTGCTGGTCGAGGGGACGAGGCTGAGCGCCACCGGAGAGACGCTGATGCTGGCCGATGCGCCGGTGCGGCTGTCCGTGGACACCCAGGCGGGCACGGCCGTGATCGAGGCCGACCGGCCCGCGCGACTCAGGCTCTCGGGCCTCGCCCGGCCCATCGAGCTGGACGCCGGCCGGCATGAGTTGCACGGCGACTTCGGGCCGCTTGCCGCCGCGCTGGCCGAGGCGTGGCGGCTCGCGTGGGACCGGGCGCAGGCCGAGATCGCGCGCCCCGAGACGGCGCCAACGCGCAACATGACGCCCGCCTTCGAGATGGAGCTGCCGGCCGAGGTGACCGTGCTGGAG
>JBNGDZ010000391.1:373-5020 GCA_049975765.1 Armatimonadota bacterium | reverse complement strand
GCCTGACACTGGGCCTGGCGGCATCGCTGCGGGGGACCGTGGAGGTGTTGGTGGAGGCGATGCGCGAGGTCTCGGCGCCACGGGCACCGGTCATCGCCACCGGCGGCGACCTGCCCGCCGCGCGGACGGCGGGAGTGCGCTTCGACCACGAGGAGCCGCTGCTGGTGCTGGAAGGGCTGAGGGCTGTTGACGAGCGGCGGTGACGGCAGCGGGGCATTGGCGCCGCCGCTGCGGATCGCGGGAGTGATCGTCGATCCCCCGCTGGTGCTGGGGCCGATGGCGGGGACGACGGGGCGCGTCTACCGGCTCCTGTGCCGGCGCGGCGGGGCGGGCCTGGTCTGCTCCGAGATGATCTCCATCAACGGGATCGTCCGGGACAACGAGCGCACCTTCCGCATGATGCGCACATTCGAGGGCGAGCACCCGGTGTCCATGCAGCTCTTCGGCTCGGACCCGGCCATCATGGCGGATGCGGTCCCGGCGGCCGAGGCGGCTGGAGCGGACCTGATCGACATCAACATGGGCTGCTCGGTGCCCAAGGTCCGACGCGGCGGCGCGGGCGTTGCACTGACCCGCCAGCCGGAGCGCGCCGCGGCGGTGACGGCCGCGGCCGCAGGGGCGGCGAGCGTCCCGGTAACGGTGAAGATGCGGGCGGGCATGACGGAGGACGATGACAGCTATGTGGACACCGCCCGGGGCCTGCAGGACGCCGGAGCCGCCGCAGTGTCGATCCACGCCCGCGCGGCGTCACAGGGGTTCAGCGGCCGAGCCGACTGGTCGCATATCAGACGGCTGGTGGACGCTCTCGACGTGCCGGTGATCGGCAACGGCGACGTGACTGCGCCCGAGGACGCTCCGCGCATGATGCGAGAGACCGGCTGCCGGGCGGTTATGATAGCTCGCGGGGCCTGGGGGAGGCCGTGGCTCTTCGCCCGCGCCGCTGCGGCGCTGCGGGGCCAGCCCATCCCGCCCGAGCCCGGCGCCGCCGGGCGGCTGGGCGTGGCGCTGCTGCACGCCCAGATGCTGGTTCTGGATCTCGAGGAGCGCATCGCCCTTCACCAGATGCGCACGCAGATGCACTACTATGTCCGGGGCTTGCCCGGCGCCAGCCACTTCCGCCGACGGGTCAATCGGGTCTCAGCGCTGGACGAGCTGCGAGAGCTGGTGGAGGGCTACGTCGCCGCGCTGAGGGCGGGGGAGGGCAGTGCTGTGGGCGAGAGCGCGTTCGCCAGCGCCACCTGACAGGGATCGACTATGAAGCACGTGCTGAGCATCAGCCTGGGCTCGTCGAGACGCGACAGCTCCGCGGAGGTGGAGCTGCTCGGGGAGCGATTCCTGCTGGAGCGCCGCGGCACGGACGGGTCGCTGGAGCGCTTCGAGCAGCTGATGACGGCGAACGACGGGGCGGTGGACTGCCTGTGCGTTGGAGGCACGAACCTGGGACTGCACTGCGGCGGGCGCTTCTATCCGTTCCGGGAGATCGCCCGCCTCACGCGCAACGTGACTCAGACGCCGCTGGTGGACGGCGCGGGCCTGAAGAACTCGCTGGAGCGGGAGACCGTGCGCCGGCTGCAGGACGATGGCGTCGTGGACCTGCACAGCGCGAACGTGCTCGTGGCCTGTGCCGTGGATCGCTTCGGGATGGCCGAGGCCCTCGACGAGATGGGGGCGAGGCTGGTGCTGGGCGATCTGATGTTCAACCTGGGCATTCCCATAGGGCTGCCGTCGCTTCGCTGGGTGCATGTGCTGGGCCGGCTCTTCTGTCCGCTGCTCGTGAGGCTGCCCTTCCGCTGGCTCTACCCCACCGGCGGGAAGCAGGACGAGATAGTGCCCAGGTACCGTCGCTGGTATGACTGGGCGGACGTGATTGCGGGCGACTTCCTGGTCATACGCCGCCACCTGCCCGAGAGCCTTTCCGGGAAGATCGTGATCACCAACAGCATCACCCCGGAGGATGTGACGGAGCTGCGCAACCGGGGAGTGTCGTTGCTGATCACGAGCACCCCGGTGATCGAGGGGCGCTCTTACGCCACGAATGTCATGGAGGGTGTCTTCGTGTGCCTGCTGGGTCGGCCGCCGGAGGAGTTGGGCCCGGAGGACTACCAGGGCCTGGCCGACGAGCTGGGCTGGGAGCCGACCGTCCGGGATCTAACAGCATCCGCTGAGGAGATGAGCCGGTGACCCGCTTCGCCTTCGTCGTCCATCCGCTGACGGCCGCAGACGTGGCCCGGAAGTACCCATTCACGCGTCACCTGCCGGACCGTCTGGTGGAGATCGCCATTGCGCGAACGCCTGCGAAGTACGTCAGCGAGATCACAGGCGTGCGCTCGGCCACCGGCGCCGAGACGACGGGATGGTTCGTGGGCTGCCCTCTCACCTCGCGGCAGCTCTTGGAGTGGCCGGCCAACCGGGTCGTCGCCAAGGTCATCGAGGCCGCGCGCGTGGCGGAGGAGCTGGGTGCTGAGATCGTGGGCCTGGGGGCCTACACGGCCATCGTCGGTGACGGCGGCCGGGAGGTGGATGATGCTGTGGACATTGCGGTCACCACCGGCAACAGCTACACGGTGGCGACCGCTGTGGAGGGCACGCTGAAGGCCGGCAGGGCCATGGGGATCGACCCCGCGGAGGCCGTCGCGGCCGTCATGGGCGCCACCGGTTCCATCGGGCGAGTCTGCGCGCATCTGCTGGCCGAGGAGGTGGCCCGGATCCTGCTGGTGGGACGCCGCCGCGAGGGGCTGGAGGAGGTGGCGGCGGAGCTGACCGAAGCGCCGGCCGAGGTGGCGGTGAGCACCAGCGGCGCCGACGCCCTGCCTCAGGCCGACCTGATCGTCACGGTCACCAGCGCCCTTGAGGCGGTCGTTAGGCCGGAGATGCTGCGGCCCGGCTCGGTCGTCTGCGACGTCGCCAGGCCGCGCGACGTCTCCACGCGCGTCGCCGACGAGCGCGACGACGTTCTGGTGATCGAGGGGGGGGCGGTGGCGGTGCCGGGCGAGGTGCAGTTCAACTTTGACTTCGGCTTCCCGCCCCGCACGGCGTACGCCTGCATGGCAGAGACCATGATCCTGGCCCTGGAGGACCGGCCGGAGAGCTACTCCCTGGGCAAGCGCCTGGAGCTGTCGCGGGTGCGGGAGATCGCCGCCCTGGCAGACAAGCACGGCTTTACGCTGGCCGGCTTCCGAAGCTTCGAGCGCACCGTGGAGCCGCGCGACATCGAGCGGATCAGGCAACGGGCGGCTCAGCGCGCCGCAGCCCTGGGCTGATGGCAGGACCCTGCGAGGAAAGGTAGGACACGATGAGCGATGAGACGGACCAGCGCGAGGTGCGCCTCCGCAAGCTGGAGGCACTGCGCGAGGAGGGCAACGACCCCTTTGCGGCCACCGGCTACCAGCGCACGCACCGTGCCGGGGAGCTGCAGCGGCGCTTCGATGAGCTCGAGGGCCAGACCGTGGCGGTGGTGGGGCGGCTGACAGCACTGCGCGAGCACGGCAAGTCGGCCTTCGCGGACCTGATGGACTCCTCCGGCGCCGTCCAGCTTTTCATGCGCCAGAACACCCTCGGCGAGCGGCGCCTGTCCGAGTTCGTGGACCTCGACATCGGCGACATCCTCGGCGCCCGCGGGACCCTCATGAAGACCCGGACGGGGGAGGTGAGCGTGGAGGCCACGGAGTTCGAGCTGCTGGCCAAGTCCCTGCGACCGCTGCCTGAGAAGTTCCACGGCCTCCAGGACCCGGAGCTGCGCTATCGTCAGCGCTACCTCGACCTGATCGTCAACGCCGAGGCCCGCCAGATGCTCCAGAGGCGCTCGCAGATGGTGGCGTGCCTTCGCCGGGCGATGTCCGAGCGCGGCTACACGGAGTTCCAGACGCCGGTCCTGCAGCCGATCTACGGCGGGGCGCACGCCAGGCCCTTCACCACGCACCATAATGCGCTGGACATGACGCTGTATCTGCGCATCGCGCCGGAGCTGTACCTCAAGCGCCTGCTGGTGGGGGGCTTCGAGAAGGTCTACGAGATCGGGCCGTGCTTCCGCAACGAGGGCGTGGATGCCCGACACAACCCGGAGTTCACGATGCTGGAGGCCTATCGGGCCTATGCCGACTGGGAGGACATGATGGAGCTTATGCAGGGCCTGGTGGTGGAGCTTGCCCAGGCGGTCTGTGGGGGGACGAGCTTCACCTATCGCGACCACGAGGTCGATGTCACGCCGCCCTTCCGCCGCGTGAAGCTGCTCGATGCGGTGGAGGAGGCCACGGGGGTGGACTTCCGGGCGGTGCAGACCGATGAGGAGGCCCGCAGGGCGTGCGCGAAGCTGGACCTTGGAGATACCGAGGCGGACGCGTGGGGGGCGCTGCTGGAGAAGTGCTTCGACCGCTACGTGCAGCCAGAGCTGGTGCAGCCGACCTTCGTCACTGAGTATCCCACGCGCGTCTCGCCACTGGCGAAGCGGATGCCCCAGCGCCCCGACACCACCTATCGGTTCGAGCTGTTTGTCGGCACGGAGGAGATCGGCAACGCATTCAGCGAGCTGAACGACCCCCTGGACCAGCGTCGTCGGTTCGAGCAGCAGGCCGCGGCGCGGGAGGCCGGGGAGGCCGAGGCCCATCCGCTGGATGAGGACTTCGTGACGGCGCTGGAGCACGGCATGCC
>JBNGDZ010000391.1:0-363 GCA_049975765.1 Armatimonadota bacterium | reverse complement strand
GCGCGAGGTCATTGCGTTCCCGTTGCTGCGCCCGCGGGACGGCGGCTGAAGGGGTGGGCGAACGGTACACTCGGCGGTGGCGGGCCTCCGGGGCATTTTCTTTGCATTGCTCCGTTCGCGGAGCGGTGATTGAAGGCGCCGGACCAGCGCCCCACTTGGCGGCGGGCAGCTCCGGTCACTGACTGAACTGCCGCGCCTGTTGGGCCTATCGAGCGCAGACGATGCACGACAACGGCGGGAGACGATCATGCGGACAATCCCGGCCCTCATTCGCTGCATGCGGCCCTGGCAGTGGACCAAGAACCTGCTGGTCTTCGCCGCCCTGGTCTTCGCGGGGATGATGACCGAGCCGTGGGCGGTGCT
>JBNGDZ010000390.1:0-5027 GCA_049975765.1 Armatimonadota bacterium | reverse complement strand
CCACGGCGGTGAGCCACCTCACGTCGGCTCATCGGAGGCGTCCGGAGCCTCGTCGGCCTCTTCTTCGGGGCCCGCGCTCTCCGCGTCTGCCGCAGCCGTCGCGGCGGCCTGCTCCCCCTCACCATCCTCGGCGACCAGCTCCCCAAGCTGCTCCCGGAAGTCCGTCTCGCCGACCGTCAGCTCGGGAAGCTCATCGAGATCGTTGAGCCCGAATGCGGACAGGAAGTGAGGGGTGGTGACCAGCAGGAAGGGACGGCCGGGCGCGTCCTTGCGCCCGGCGATCGCCACCACACCCTTGTCGATGAGGCTGTTGACCGCGGCGGTGGAGTTCACGCCCCGGATCTCGTCGATCTCCGGCCGGGTTATGGGCTGCAGGTAGGCGATTATCGCAAGCGTCTCCATCGCCTGCGGGGAGAGGCGCTCCGGCTCGGGCTCGCGCAGGCGCTGCACGTAGCCGGCGAATCGGGGCCGGGTGGCGATCTGGAAGCCGCCCGCCAGCCGCACCACCTGCAGCGCCGAGCCCTCCATAAGCTCCGCCAGGTCCGCCGCCAGCTCCTCGACGTCGGTGACCGGGACGTCGAGCACCGCCGCGAGGCGCTCCTCGTCACAGGGCGTCTCGGAGGCGAAGATAACCGCCTGCAGGGCCCTGACCTTCTCGTCCCGGTCGTAGGTCACGTCTGACTGCGCTCCTCGGTGCGCACGTGGCGGAGCTTGATGGGGCCGCGGGGGCGCTCCTGCGAGACACGCAACTCTCCCCGGCGGATCATCTCCAGCACCGCCAGGAAGGTGACGACGATGAACACCCGCGTGGAGCCGTCAGGCACCAGCTCGTCGAAGTAGACCTCGCGGCTCTGCCGCAGGTGCAGCGCGCGGATGAGCTGCTCGATCCGCTCTCCGACGGTGATCTCCTCGCGTTCCACGGTGTGCGGGGGAGGCTCCTTGGCGCGCTCGAGCATCTCCTGTACCGCGGCGACCATGTCGAAGACGGAGACATCCTCCAGCGGCACCACGCCGGCGCCGATCCCCTGGTCGGCTGTGCTCGGGCGCAGGTAGATCTGCTTGCGCGCCTCCTGGGCCTCGGCGAGGATCTCAGCGGCCTCCTTGTAGGTGCGGTACTCGGCCAGCCGCCGCGCCAAGTCCACCACAGGGTCCTCCTCGTCCAGCTCCTCCTCGGCCTCGGACTGATCGCGGGGCAGCAGCGCCCTGGACTTGAGCAGCAGCAGCGTGGCCGCCATGACGATGAACTGCGCGGCGACCTCGATGTTGATCCGCCGCATCGTCCGCAGGTAGCGCAGGAACTGGTCGGTGATGTGCACGACGTCCACTTCCGCCGCCGCCACCTCCTCGCGCCGCACGAGGTGAAGCAGCAGATCCAGCGGCCCCTCGAAGATCTCGATGCGTACGAGGTGGCCGTCGAACTGCTCGAACTGTGCGGTGAGGTCGTGAACCGGCAGCTCAATCACCCGCCGCCGTCGGATTCTCTCCGGGCGCGCTCGCAGCGTCTGCCGTGACCGTCGTCTCGTCGGCAGCCAGGATGGAGATCGGCACCCCATCCGGCTGCCCGAGTCTGCTCACCGTCACGCCCCGACCGAGGATCGAGCGCGACAGCCCGCCGCGGACCTCGGCAACGACACACCCGTCGTCGAGCACGCTGTCGCTGACCGTCGAGCCTCGCACGAGGCAGCCCGCTCCCAGTGACGCGTGCGGGCCGATGGTGCTGTGCTCGATGACACTATCGGCGTCGATTCGGCATGGCCCCCTGATGGTGGACGCGGTGATCCGCGCGCCGGCGGCGATCACGACGTCGCCCTCGATGACTGACGCGCCATCGACATCCCCGTCTATGCCGTGCGCCAGGCGCTGCAGGTAGAACCGGTTGGCTGTCAGCAGGGCGTCAGGCGATCCGGCGTCCGCCCAGAAGCCCTCAGTCACATGGCAGGTGACGGTCAGCCCCTCCGACGCGAGGTGGCCGATGGCGTCGGTGATCTCCAGCTCGCCACGGTCGGACGGCTCGATGCTGCTGATGGCGTCCCATATCTCCGGGCCGAACCCGTAGACCCCGACGATGGCCAGGTCGCTCGGCGGCTGCGGCGGCTTCTCGACCGCTCGCGTCACCGCGCCGTCCTCGCAGACTACCACGCCGAATTCGCGGGGGTCGGGGACCGGCTTGACGATCAGCGACGCCGCGGCCCCGGACATCTCGAACTCCTCAGCGAATGCCGCCACGCCGTCGCCGAGCAGATCGTCGCCCAGGTACATCAGGAAGCGCTCGTCGTCGCCCATCCCAGGGCGAGCACAGCTCAGGGCGTGCGCGAGGCCCCTCGGCTCATGCTGAACGCAGAAGCTGGAGCGCAGGTTCCACCGCGATCCGTCGCCCACGAAGGCCCTGATCCTGTCACCGCCGGCGCCGATGACGAAGACCGACTCCTCCACGCCGGCCGCCGCCAGGTCGCTGAGCACCCAGTCGAGGATGGCTCGTCCCGCGACGGGCAGGAGGTGCTTGGGGCGCACGAAGGTGAGAGGGTAAAGCCGCGTGCCCGCCCCGGCGCACAGCACGACTGCCTTCACGGTCTCTCACCCCTGCTCCATCCAGTCCAGGCTCATCGCTGCGCGGACCTCGGCCATGGTCTCGGCGGCCACCGCACGAGCCTTTCGGGCGCCATCGCGCAGCACCTGGTGCACGTAGTCGAGGTTGGCGGCCAGCTCCCTGCGGCGCTCCATGACCGGCCGTAGGGACTCGAGCAGCCTCTCGGTTGCCTCCAGCTTGCAGTCCACGCAGCCCAGGTCGCCGGCCTCACACTGCACCTTGATCTCATCCACGCGTGCCGGATCGTTGTACATACGGTGGTAGACGAAGACCGGGCAGCGGTCGGGATGCCCGGCATCGCCCATGCGGATCTTCTCGGGGTCGGTGAACATCGACTTCATCTTCTGCGCGACCTCGTCGATGGAGTCCGCCAGGTTGATGGCATTGTCGTAGGACTTGCTCATCTTCCGCCCATCGACGCCGGGGACCATGGCGAACTCCGACAGCATGGCGTCCGGCTCGGGGAAGACCTCGCCAAAGAGGTTGTTGAAGCGCCGCACGATCTCGCGCGTCAGCTCCAGGTGGGGAAGCTGGTCCTCGCCCACCGGCACCACGGTGGCCTTGTACATGATGATGTCGGCGGCCTGCAACACCGGGTAGCCCAGCAGCCCCAGGCCCGGCCCGGCCCCGTCGGTGAGGTTGGCGATCTGGTCCTTGTATGTGGGGCAGCGCTCCAGCCAGGAGACCGGCGTGACCATCCCCAGCAGCAGGCACAGCTCGGCGTGCTCCGGCACCTGGGACTGCACGAAGAGCGTGCTGCGCTCGGGATCGAGGCCGGAGGCCAGCCAGTCGATGGCGATCTGCTCGCTGCGCTCGGGCAGGGACTGTGTCTCCTGGTAACCCGTCGTGAGGGCGTGCCAGTCGGCGATCTCGAAGAAGCAGTCGTACTCGTCCTGCAGTGCCGCCCAGCTCCGCAGCGTGCCCTCATAGTGTCCGATGTGCAGCAGGCCGGTGGGCCTGTGTCCGCTGAGAATGCGTCCCTTCTTCGCCAGGGGGATCACCTCACGTCACAGCGCGGCCAGGGAGATCAGCGTTAGAAGGTTGTGGCCAGTTATCACACGGCCCAGAAGCTGCATGGGCGTCAGGATCAAGATGTTCCCGAGCGGGTGTATCAGGATGATCAGAAACAGCAGGACCATCCCGTAGCGATTCGTGAACTCCGAGAACCGGATGGCCTTCCTCCGCGGCAGCAGCCCCTCGACGACCCCCGCGCCATCCAGCGGGCCCAGCGGCAGGAGGTTGAAGATGGCCAGGAGCAGGTTGAGCATGACCATCACGGCCAGGGGCAGCGTGTACTCACCCGCGATGCCGAAGCGAATGGGCAGTCCCGCCAGTGTGGCGACGATAATGTTCGACAGCGGCCCCCAGGCGCCGACCATGATGGCGTCCCGGCGGCGATTCCGGAAGTTCAGCGGGTTGACCGGCACGGGCTTGCCCCAGCCCATCCCGAAGAGCAGGATAAAGGTCGTGCCAATGGGATCGTAGTGATCCAGCGGATTGAGCGACACCCGGCCGTTGTTCCGCGGCGTGGGGTCACCGGCCATGTCCGCACGCTTGGCGTGAGCGAACTCGTGGACGGTGAGGCCCACGGTGATCGCCACCAGCCAGCTCAGGATGAAGGGCAGGAGCGGTTCGAGGGGCTGGCCGCCGAGCACGACCTCAATCAGCACATCCAGGAACATGTCGTCTCCCGTCTACTCATTCGCAGAGCCGGGCCCCTCCAGCACCCCGACCGCGACCTGAAGCTGCTCCGCGGGGCTCGCGTTCCGGTCGATCTTGGCGGCCAGCGCCGCCCTCAGGGCGTCAGAGAACGCCGGCCCCGGCTCGTGTCCGGCGGCCTTGAGGTCCTCGCCGCCGACGTCCGCCTCCGTCCCCCGTAGGTGGCACCAGAAATGCTCGAGCCGCCTGCGCTGCTCGTCGCCCAGCGCAGTCCACAGCGCCGCAGCCGCGCCCGGCGGGATGTCCCGCAGCGCGAAGAACAGCTCACTGTCAGGCACCGGGGCGGCAAGCTCAGCGGGCGGGTTCGCCGCCAGCCTCGCCCCTGCCGTGAGCGCATCTCGCTGGTCGACCGCGAGCATGAGCCGCTCCGCCAACTGCTCCGCGGGCTCATCCGAGAAGGCGGCGTAGAGCCCGAGGCATGCTGCCGTCGCCTCACGCTCGCTGAGGCGGAGGCCCAGCGCGGCCTCGGCCTCCGGCAGACGGGCGGTGGCCTCGACGGCCTCATCCGTGGCGGCGCTGAGCCCCATGGCGCGCAGCAGGTCAAGCCTCTGCAGGATGGCCAGGGCCTCAGCCGGTGCCTGGCCGAAGAGGCGCTGCAGCTCGTTACGCACTCGCGCGCCCGACAGCTCCGCGAGCCGCCTCTCGGAGGCCGCACGGGCCAGCAGCCCCGCGGTGCGCTCCTCGAGCTCGCGGCGGAGCGCCGCGAACGAGCCGAGCTCCT
>JBNGDZ010000389.1:0-5086 GCA_049975765.1 Armatimonadota bacterium | reverse complement strand
GATCGTAGGAGCGCAGCATCACCCGGGGTGGCGCCACCTCGGCCCCGGCCTCGATCGTGACGGTGACGCGGGGCGCGGAGGCATCGGCGACCAGGTAGAGCGTGGCGACCGGCTTTGGAGTGATGGGACCGATCGCTGCCGCGTCCCCCTCGCCGGCGGCGAGGACCAGGGCGACAATGATGGTCGCGTGGCGGCACACTGACACCATCACATTCCCTCCCGGACGCGCCTCGGCGGGATGGGGCTGAGCGCTCGGTAGCGACTCACGCCAAGGTCGCACCGCAGAGCGCCCTGTCACGGCTACACACGCTGGTCGTAGCACTCCTCATGGAGCGCAGGGCCGGACACCTATATGACCATCAGGCGGGAGGCTTTCCAGCATTCCGCTGTCGGCACTTGAAACCGGGCCCGCGTTGTGGTAGCATGACTATGGCGAGGGCTACCCTGCGGGATGCGTGAAGCCCAACTCGGTTTGAGCCAACACCCATCTTGAGGGAGCCTGGCTTCGCCGGCAGCGTGACGCTCCGCCCTGAGGGGCTGTGCCCCTCCATGTGGAGATACACAACCCCGGCGGGAGGGCACCCACTTGCCGACAGGGTTCACAACCCTACGGGCCAACGGTCTCCGCGGGGTCCTCGCCGCTCTTCTTTTCCCCGGCCCGGTTCCATGACCTCCCAGGCGAGCGTGTCGAGCCAGCGGTGCCCACCATGACAGAGAGCCTCTTCGACAGCGGCGAGCAGGTGGATCCCAGTGCGCCTCTGGCGGCGCGGATGCGCCCCCGCGACCTCGACGAGATGGTGGGGCAGGAGGAGGTGCTCCGAGAGGGCTCCCTGCTGCTGCGGGCGCTGGAGGCCGACCGTCTGCCCTCGATGATCCTGGTGGGCCCGGCCGGCACCGGCAAGACGACCCTGGCGCGGATCATCGCCCGGCGCACCAGCTCGCACTTCGTGCAGCTCTCGGCGGTGGAGGCGGGCGTGAAGGACATCCGGGAGTCCGCCGCCGCCTCCCGCGAGCGAAAAGCCCTGCACGACGTAGGGACCGTCGTCTTTCTCGACGAGCTCCATCGGCTGAATAAGGCCCAGCAGGACTACCTGCTGCCGCATGTGGAAGAGGGCACCTTCACCCTCATCGGCGCCACCACCGAGAATCCCTTCTTCTCCATCATCAGCCCGCTGCTGTCGCGGTGCCGACTGGTGACGCTGGAGCCGCTCTCCCCGGAGGACCTCCAGGAGCTGCTGTGGCGGGCCCTGACCGATGCGGAGCGCGGCCTCGGAGACTGGAACCCGACGGTGGCGGAGGAGGTGGTGGAGCACATCGCGGCCTCCGCCGGCGGCGACGCCCGGCTGGCGTTGAATGCCCTTGAGCTGGCGGTTCAGAGCACCCCGCCGGATGAGGACGGGGTTCGGCGTGTGCCCATGGAGACGGCGCAGCGGGCGCTCGACCGGCCGGTGGTGCAGTACGATCGGGCGGGCGATGAGCACTACGACACGATCTCAGCGTACATCAAGAGCATCCGCGGCTCGGACCCCGACGCCGCCATCTACTGGCTGGCCAGGATGCTGGAGGGCGGGGAGGACCCGCGGTTTATCGCCCGGCGGCTGGTGATCGCGGCGGCGGAGGACGTCGGCCTGGCCGATCCCACGTCGCTCCGGGTTGCGGTGGCTGCGGCCGATGCAGTAGAATACGTCGGATTGCCGGAGGCCCAGATTCCGCTGGCTCAAGCCACCATCCACCTGGCCGTGGCGCCCAAGAGCAACTCGGCGTACACGGCCATCGCGCAGGCGCGGGAGGATGTTCGACAGGGGGGCGGAATGAAGGTCCCTGACCACCTGGTCGGCGGACCGCGAGCGGGTGCAGAGCAGGCGGAGTACCTCTATCCGCACGATCACGCCGGCGGGTGGGTGCGGCAGAGCTACTGGCCGGCCGGAGCCGAGCCCCGGCGGTACTACCAGCCGGGAGAGAACCCCCGCGAGGGTCGCATCGCCGAGCGGCTCCAGGAGCTTCGCGGGCTGATGGGGAGCGGGCAGGAGCCTGCCGAGCCGCCGGATGCCGGGGACACCGACGAGCACGCGGGAGGCTGAGACAGTTGCGCATCGATGCTGAACGTACGGACGAGCACACCGCCCTGTGCCACGTGACCGGCGAGCTCGACGCCTACACCGCCCCCGACCTTCGTGACGTGCTGGACGAGCAGCTCGAGCAGGGAGTGCGGTGGATGGTGGCGGACCTGTCCGAGCTGACATACCTCGACAGCACGGGCCTCGGGATTCTGATAGAGACCGCCAAGAAGTGCCGGCAGGCCGGCGGCGATCTGGCCGTGGCCTGCCAGCGCAAGAACCTGCTGCGCATCTTCCAGATCTCCGGCACACACGAGATCCTCAACGTTATGGAGGACGTTGGGGCCGCCCGCGAGCGCCTCCAGGAGCTCGAGCGGGAGCGCTCGCAGGAGGCCGGCGGGGAGGAGGCAACCTGAGCATGGGCGCCAGAGACGCAAACACCGTGGAGCTCGTGCTGCCGAGCAAGCCGGAGTACCTGCTGGTGGCCAGGCTGGCGACCAGCGGCGTGGGCCTGCGCGCCGGCCTGACCGTTGACGACATCGACGACCTGAAGGTGGCCGTGGCCGAGGCCTGTACCAACGTCATCAGCCACGCCTTCGACGACGACGTGCCGCCCGAGCGCCGCACCATTAACCTGCGGATGATCACCGGCAAGGGGGAGCTGACCGTGGAGGTGGAGGACGAGGGCGTGGGCTTCGACCCCAAGGCGCTTCAGCGCGCGCAGCGCAACGGCCTGGAGGGCGAGGGCGGGCTGGGCTTCGGGCTGATGACCGAGCTGACGGACTCGCTGACAGTCGAGAGTGCGCCGGGCAGTGGCACCCGGGTCATCATGGTCAAGCGCGCGGCCAGGTGAGGCCATGAGCCACCGCTGGGACGACCTCTCCACCCAGGAGCTCTTCCGCATCCTGCGCAGAACCGAAGACCCCGAGCTGCGGGACTACCTCATCCAGCGTCACCGAGGCCTGGTGCGCCACGTCGCCAACAACTACCGGGACTCGGGCGTGCCCTACGGGGACCTGCTCAGTGTGGGGAACATCGGGCTGGTCAACGCCGTTGACCGATATGACCCGGAGCGGGGCACGAAGTTCGCCACCTTCGCGGTTCCCACCATCCGCGGTGAGCTGCGCCGGTTCTTCCGCGACGCCACCTGGGGGCTGCGCGTTCCCCGGCGCGTGCAGGAGTTAAGCCTTCAGGTCCGCGAGGCCCGGGAGGAGCTGACGCACAAGCTGCAGCGCTCCCCCACCTACTCGGAGCTGGCCTCGGCGCTGAGCGTCTCCGAGGAGGCGGTCATCGAGGCGGTGGAGGTGGCGACGCAGTACGACCTGACCAGCCTTCAGGACACCGGGCCGGAGACGGCGGCGGAGGACAGCGGGCTATCGGTGGCCGATCGGGCGGGCGAGGAGGACCCGAACCTGGAGCTGCTCGACCGGCGCGACGAGCTGCGCTGGGCCCTCTCCAAGCTCACACCCCGCCAGCGCATTATCGTCGTGCTGCGCTACTTCCACGAGCTGTCCCAGCAGCAGGTGGCCGATCGCCTCGGCATCTCGCAGATGCATGTGTCGCGGCTGCAGCGCCGGGCCATCGATCAGCTGCGGGAGGTCTTCGAGAGCCAGGACGAGCAGTAGTGTCCGGGGGGCTATGAGGGGGTAACACACGCGGCCTGCGGGCCGCGGTTTTCGACCCATACACGCAGGGGAGACTCACGCCGATGAAGTGTCAGGAGATCCGCGACAGCTTCCTGGGGTTCTTCGAGGACCGCGGGCACCGTATCATGCCCTCAGCGCCCCTCGTCACCGATGATCCCACCACGCTGTTCACCGTCGCCGGCATGCAGCCCTACATCAAGGCCTTCCGGGGCGAGGAGAGCCCGCCGGCGCCGCGGGTGGTCAGCAACCAGAAGTGCGCCCGCATGGCCGACCTCGAGCGCGTCGGGCGCTCACCGACGCACCACACCTTCTTCGAGATGCTCGGCAACTTCTCGTTCGGCGACTACTTCAAGCAGGGGGCCATCGACTTCGCCTGGGAGTATGTGGTGGACGTCCTGGGCATCCCCCCGGAGGACCTGTGGATCACTGTCTTCACCGAAGACGATGAGTCTGAGGCGATCTGGAACCAGCGCATCGGCGTGCCCATCGAGCGCATCGTCCGATTGGGCCGCGGTGAGAACTGGTGGCCCGAGGAGCGCTGGAAGGGGCCCTGCGGGCCCTGCACCGAGATCCACCTCGACAATGGCCCCGGCGTCGGCTGCGGGCGGCCCGACTGCGGACCGGCCTGTGACTGCGAGCGGTTCGTGGAGCTGTGGAACCTGGTCTTCCAGATGTACACCGAGGCCCCGGACGGGACGCTCACGGAGCTGCCAAGCCCCGGCGTGGACACCGGCATGGGCTTCGAGCGCCTGGCGATGATCCTGCAGGACAAGCCCTTCAGTACCGAGACCGATGAGATGTGGCGGATCGTGCAGCGCACCATCGAGGTCGCTCGCGAGGACTGGGGCGCGGACCTGGGCTACGGTCAGGACCCGGAGACCGACGTGGCTCTGCGCGTCATCTGCGATCACGCTCGCGGTGCGGCCATGCTCACCGCCGACGGCGTGGCGCCCAGCAACGAGGGCGCCGGCTACGTCCTGCGCCGGTTCCTGCGCCGGGCCTACCGCTTCGGCCTGGAGATCGGCGCCGACGGGCCCTTCATGTACAGGCTCCTGCCCACCGTGGCCGAGGCCATGGGTGAGGCCTACCCGGAGCTGCACGAGCGGCAGGAGTTCAGCGTGGGCGTGGTGCGCGCCGAGGAGGAACAGTTCGCCTCCACCCTCGCGGAGGGCATGGAGCGCATCCGGGGGCTGATCGAGCTGCTGCGGGAGAAGGGCGCCACGGAGATCCCCGGCGAGGAGGCCTTCCGGCTCTACGACACCTTCGGCCTTCCGCGCGAGATGACCATCGAGGTCGCCAAGGACCACGGGATGACCGTGGACGAGGAGGGCTTTGAGGAGGCCATGGCGCGCCAGCGCGAGCGCTCGCGGGCGGGTGCGAAGG
>JBNGDZ010000388.1:0-5093 GCA_049975765.1 Armatimonadota bacterium | reverse complement strand
TTAGGGGCGTAGCAGCGCGGCCAGGCGCGCTGGAGCTGGTTGTCGGGCGTGCGGATGACGTTGTCCATGCTGAAGTACTGGTTCACCGGGGCGTAGTCGGTGAAGTTGTTATAGGGGCCGTAGACGAAGCCCAGTTCATCCTGCATCACGCGGGCGTACTCGTAGGCGCCCTCATCGCCGCCCTTGCCCGGCGCCGCCTCGGTCCTGAAGGTGAAGCTCTCGCCCCCGTCCCGCCACATGGTCTCGTGGTCGGTGACCACGACCTCCGTCATTCCGTAGCGGTGCACCTGGCGCCAGAAGGCCTTGTCGCGCTCCCGGTCGCCGGCGCCGTGTGCCCGCCACACGCGGGTGCCGGTGACCTCGAACCACTCCGAGCGCGGGTTGGGGATGATCGGCAGCATCTCCTCGTAGCGGGGCGAGACCGTCACGAAGAAGCGCTCGTAGCAGTCGTTGCGCGTCCCATCGGTCCTGGGGGTGTAGCGCGTGCCGCCCTGGTAGAAGGTGCGGCCCTCATCCACGTCGTTCTCGGCGAAGGGCTGGGAGCTGTTGGAGAGGTACCAGTCGGTGTTGCCCGTGAGAAACAGCGGCTCATCCGCGGCGCCGGCGACCGCTACGGCCGGCCGCGTCCCGCGGTAGGTGTAGTAGGGGTTCGTGACCAGTCGCGGCTGCGGCAGGCCCTCGGCGTGGCCGTAGCGGACCTCCCCGACCACCCCGTCGCGGCAGATGGTGTCGATGACCAGCGACTTGGCCCAGAGGCGGAAGGTGTACTGCACCTCGGCCGAGACCTCACCGGCCGTCACACGCCACAGCGTTGTCACGGCATCGCCCTCAGCTTCGGCGGACAGAAGCTGCGCGCTGTCGGGCATCGTCGGCCCATCCTCGGTCTGCAGGTAGACGCCGCCGTCGACGAGCGGCCGGAAGGCCTCGCCGCGGCCGTGCCACTGCGCGGAGACGTCGCTCCAGGTGCCGGTCTCAGGCTCCAGGCGATAGGTCAGCGTGCCATCGGCGCCCTGGTAGGTGAAGACCCAGGCGTCACCCTCGCGGGTCAGAGAGGTGGTGAACTCCTCAGTGAGGTTGGGCGGCAGGATGGTCTCCTCGCGGGTGGGGAAGGGCAGCGTGCCGGGGCCGGTGTTGGTGCCGGTGCCCTGGCCCGGGAACATCTCGATGCCGCGCTCCGGTCGCGGATCGAACTGCAGCTCTGGGAACTGCTCGGTGAAGACCACCAGGTTATCGAGGTAGATGACGCGGTCGTCCTCGTTGTGTCCGCCACGGATGGCGAAGCGCTTGAAGCGCGCCCCGTCGGCGACGCGCTGGATCTGCTCCTCGCTCAGCCGCCGGTGCGGCATAAACCACTCCTTCCACCGCACCCGCGTGAGATTGACGCCGAACTCCTCACCTGCCGCGTCCTCGAACACAGCGTCGATGCTCACCTGCGGGGTGGACGGGTCGGACGCGAAGGCCCAGTTATTGCCGTAGACCCACAGGGTCACGGCATCGAAGGGTTGATCGATCTCCACCGGCTCGGGCGGCACCAGCTCCACCAGCGGGGAGTCGTCGGTGCCGCGGTAGGTGAGCTTGCCGACGTAGTCGCCCCACAGAAGCTGCTCCCGCGAGCGCTCGAAGGCCGCCTCCGAGCCCTCCGTCCGGACGGTCCAGCCGGTGAGGTCCTCGAAGTCGATCAGTGGCGGATGGTGGTCCTCAGTGCGGCCGGCGCGCACCATCTCGTAGGGCCGCTCGCCGACTTCCTCCTGCGCCAGCGCCAGTCCCGAGCAGGCCATCAGCGCAATGACCAGCCAGATCATCATGATGCTCCCATCTGCCATGAGTGGTCCGCTCCCTCGTGGGCTGCTCTTTCCTCCCCTGACGGACCGATCCCTTGTCAGTGGAGAGGCGCGGCAGGCGGCTGCACCGTCTTCAGGGGCAGCGCCGCCAGCCGCGTGGGGATGGTGTGGTCACGGTCATGGTGCAGGCATGATAACAGCCCGGCGGGCGATGGACGCCTCACCGGTCAGAGGCCGGAGTGCCGCGAAGGTGGCGTGATCGGTGTCGCAATGGAGGCGAGTATCACATGGCGTCAATGATGTCCGAGACCGAGACGATGCCCTGCAGCTTCTCGTCGAAGATGACCGGCGCGCGGGACAGCCCTACGTTGGCCATCAGACGCGCGACGTGCCGGATATCGAGGTCCTTGTTGATCACCACCAGAGGCTTGGTCATGATCTCGTGAACCTGGACCTCCTCCGGGTCGCGGTCCCAAGCGGCCACGGCGTAGACGATGTCGCGCTGGGTGATGATCCCGTAGGCGTCCTCGGGGCCGCGCCGCTCGACGATCAGGCAGCGCACCCCCTCGGCCTTCATCTTGTCCACGGCCTCCCGCACCGTCGCGTTCCCGTCGATGGTCACCACGTCGGTGGTCATGAGGTCCTTGGCGGTCGGCATAAACTGCCACCTCCACTGTCAGGATGCGGACAGCGCCTCACACGGTACTTCCTCGGGCGGCTGCAGTGTCCTCCAGGCCCGGCGGAATTGAGCAAACCTTGACCTCAGTTACACTACTCGAAGGGCACCTGCTCGGTCACGCCGCTCTGTGACGATCTCTCGGCGGCTTCGAAGACCGCGATGGTGCGCCGGCCCTCGTGGCCGGAGACCGGCACCGGCGCGCCGCGCAGCAGGTGATCGGCGAGGTCCTGCCAGTAGCTGTCCCAGTCGTTGTCGAGGTTGGGCACCTCCATCTCCTCGCGCCGGTGACCGGCCTCCGAGATGCGGATGAGCTTAACCGAGCCCTGAGGCGGCGTGGAGACGGTGTGCTCGTAACCCTTGGTGGCCCCGGCGCCGGTGTCGATGATGGCTCCTTCGGAGCCGAGAATCCGCCACAGGGGCCGCGGCGCGGCGTTGATGTGCGAGTAGGTGACGTCCGCGACGCAGCCGCCCTCGAAGCGGATCAGCGCCCGCACGTGGTCGGCGATGTCCACGTGATCCCAGACCAGCTTGTAGAAGAAGCCGGTGACGCCCGCTATGGGCTCGCCCACCAGGTCCAGCACCCAGTCCACCGCGTGTGGGCCCCAGAAGTAGAACGCCCCGCCGCCCTTTGCCTTCTGCGTGTACCAACCGTGGCTTGGGTCGCGGTAGCCGCCGGCCTGCAGGTCGATCTGGAAGACCTCGCCGATCTCGCCATCGTCCACGAGCTGCTTGATGCGCCGGTAGTTGCCGTCGTGGCGCCGGTTGTGGTGGACCGCCAGGGTCCTCCCGGCGGCCTCCGCAGCCTCTATCATCGCCGTCGCCTCCTCCACGTTCAGGCACATGGCCTTCTCCACGACCACGTGCTTGCCGGCCTCGAAGGCCTCCAGCGCCAGCGGGCAGTGCGTGAAGTGGGGCGTGACGATCGAGACCAGGTCGATCTCGGCCTCTTCGTACATCTGCTCGGTGGAGGTCCAGGTGCTGATGCCCGGCCAGTCCTCTCTGGCCGCCGCGGTGCGCGCGGAGTCGATGTCGCAGACGCCCACGAGCTGCAGCTCGGGCGTGTGATCGATCCAGGCGCAGTGTGCCCAGCCGAAGTTGTGCATGGGACCGTAGCCGATGACGGCGCAGCGGATGGTGCCAGGCATGTGTGGGACCTCGCTTTGGGTTGTAGCTACGAGCGACGAGCGACGGCGCTCTCACCCCCCTGCCCGACTGCGTCGGGCATCCCCCTCTCCGTTCCGGATGAGGGGGGAGACGGCGTCGTCGCCCGACCGTTTGGAGCACGGGTCTCCGAGGGCGTCACCACCCTCGCGGCCGGCCGTGTCCGGCTGGAAGCCCGAC
The DNA here is from genome assembly GCA_049975765.1 of Armatimonadota bacterium. Taxonomy (GTDB): domain Bacteria; phylum Armatimonadota; class Zipacnadia; order Zipacnadales; family UBA5352; genus JAYENL01. Next base: position 1,292 of record JBNGDZ010000388.1, on the reverse strand, counting down.
CTACGCGGCAGGGGCCGGGCGCGGTCCCAGGCTAGCGGCCGGTCGTGTCGGGCTGGAAGCCCGACCTACGCGGCAGGGGGCGCGCGCGGTTCCCGGGTCAGCGGCCGGTCGTGTCGGGCTGGAAGCCCGACCTACGCGGAAGGTGGCGCGCGTGGCCGCTCCTGTCGTTCCCTCTGGAGGGGCCGGTCTCCGTCCCGGCCCGGTCGTCGTTTACGCGAGCGCACGCTCGCGTGGAGGGGCCGGACCACTGTCCGGCCCGCCGTTGCTACCCCTGCACTATCTCCCGGATCGCCTCCGCGATGTCGCTGGGCTGCGGGATGCAGGCGTCCTCCAGCGGCGGGCTGTAGGGCATCGGCGTGTCCGCCCGGCCCAGCACCTGCGGCGATGACCTCAGCAGGTCGAACCCCGGACCCTCCGTCACCCGCCGCACGATCTCAGCGCCGGCACCCGCCCGGGCCGGCGCCTCGTGCACCACCAGCAGCCGCCCGGTCTTGCGCAGCGAGGCGTAGATCGCGCCCACGTCCAGCGGCACCAGCGTGCGAGGGTCGATGACCTCCACGCTGATCTCATCCTCCAGCGCTCGCGCCGCCCGCAGTGCCTTGGGGACCGCGTAGGAGGTCGCCACCACAGTGATGTCGTCGCCCTGGTGCCGGATCGCGGCCTCGCCGAAGGGCACGGTCCACTCCCCCTCGGGCACCTCGAACTCCATCCGCCGCAGGAGGCGGTGCTCGATGAACATCACCGGACCGTCGTCGCGGATGGCGGTCTTCAGCAGCCCCTTGGCGTCATATGCGTTCGAGGGCATGACGACCTTGATGCCCGGCGCGTGCATGAACCACGCCTCGTGCGAGCCGGAGTGATGCGCGCCTTCACGCGTCCCGCAGCCGGCCGGGGTCCTGATAACCAGCGGTACGTCGATCCTGCCGCCCGACATCAGGCTCAGCTTCGCCGCCTGATTCACGATCTGGTCGAAGCACACGGTCACGAAGTCGCAGTACATGATCTCCACGAGCGGCCGCAGGCCCACCGCCGCCGCCCCGGTGGCGAGGCCCACGAAGCCCGCCTCCGAGATGGGCGTCTGCCACACACGGCGCTCGCGGAACTGCTCCCAGAGGCTCTCGCGCTCGGTCACCGGCCCGATGTCCTCGCCGATGACGAAGACGCGCTCATCGCGGTCCATCTCCTCCCGCAGCGCCTCGGCCACCGCCGCGGCGTAGCTGATGCTGCGGCCCGGCTCCTCGGGCTCTCGTCTGGGCCGCACCCAGACCACAGTCCGGTCGTCCCACATCTCG
>JBNGDZ010000387.1:0-5098 GCA_049975765.1 Armatimonadota bacterium | reverse complement strand
AGCCCGACCTACGCGAATCGTGGGAACGGCCGGCGGGTCTGAAGCCCCGCCGCTCCGGACGGCAACGGCAGTCGTTACGCGAGCGGAAGCTCGCGTGGAGAGGCCGGACCACTGTCCGGCCTGCCGTTCTCATATCCGCGTGCCGCTGTGTCGGGTCGGGCTGGAAGCCCGACCTACGCGAATCGTGGGAACGGCCGGCGGGTCTGAAGCCCCGCCGCTCGTTGTCGCGCAGACCAGAGGTCTCCAGAGGCTTGAGGCACTGAGTGCTTGATCGCTGACAGGAGTTGTCTCGATGCCCGACGGCGTGCCCACCGTATTGGTCGTCGATGATGATGCCACCATGCTCGAGACCATCCGTCTGGCGCTCGAGGACCTTGGCTGCACGGTGGAGGCCGTGTCGGACGGAGCATCAGCCGCCGAGGCCGCCGTGGCGGGCGAGCCGGACCTGCTGGTCCTCGACCGCATGCTTCCGGACGCCGATGGGGTGGAGCTGCTGGCGCGGCTGCGGGCCGGCGGCGTCGGCTCCCCGGCCATCATCATCACCGCCCATCCCTCCGTGGAGAGCGCTGTGGACGCGCTGGGCCATCATGTCACCCACTACCTCGCCAAGCCCTTCGCGCCCGAGGAGCTGGTGGCGCGGATCACAGAGCTGCTCGGAGACGCCGACGGGGGCCGCACCGAGTCGGACTTTCTGTGGGAGGCTCTCAGGGAGCGCTACGACTTCGACCACGTCATGAGCCGCAACGAGCGGCTGCGCCGGTCCTACGCCGCTGCCGCACGCGTGGCTGACACGAACGCTCCGGTGCTGCTGGAGGGAGAGACGGGGACGGGGAAGGACTACCTTGCCCGGGCCATTCATTACATGAGCGACCGCGCGGAGAGGCACTTCGTGGCGGTCAACTGCGGGGCGCTCCCGGAGCAGCTTCTCACCAGCGAGCTGTTCGGCCACGAGAAGGGCGCTTTCACCTCCGCCACGCAGTCCAAGCAGGGCCTGGTGGAGGTGGCCGACGGCGGCACGTTGCTGCTCGATGAGATCGGCGAGATGAGCATGGACAACCAGGTGAAGCTGCTGCACTTCACGCAGGACTACCGCTTCACCCGGCTAGGAGGCACAGAGACCATGCAGGTTGACGTGCGCCTCATCTGCGCCACCAACCGCGACCTGCAAGCCGTGGTCGCCGACGGCCGCTTCCGCCAGGACCTCTACTACCGTCTGGCGGTGGTGCCCCTGCCCCTGCCCCCTCTGCGCGAGCGCCCCGAGGACATCGAGCCCTTCGCCCGGTTCTTCCTCGAAAAGCACGTCCGCCGACATGGACGCGGCCCGCGCGAGATCTCCGAGGAGGCCCTGCAGACGCTCCGTGCCGAGGCCTGGCCGGGGAACCTGCGGCAGCTTGAGAACGCCATCCAGCGCGGGATACTTCTGGCCGACGGTGACACGCTGCGCCCGGAGCATCTGCTGCTGGACGGAAAGGGCGCGAGCCCCCAGGAGATGCCAGAGAGCTTGGAGGCGCTCCCAGACCTCAAGACGGTCGAGGAGCGGCACATCCGCCGAGTGTGGCAGGCCGTAGAGGGCAGCAAGGCCAGGGCCTCCGAGGTGCTGGGCATCTCACCGCGCACGCTCACCCGGCGGCTGGAGGAGTACGGCATCGAGTAGCCTCGGCGCCGGCAGCAACCACGGGGCCGGCTTCGGCTCCATCAGACGGCGCTGGAGCCTCAGGGCGGCCCCTCCGATCGATAGGCCGGGCTCACCGACCGACCGGGCGCAATCCGTGGAGGGGCCGCCTGAGGGCGACTGCGGAGCAGTCGCGCGAAGTCGGCCCGCGGCTACCGCCGCGCCTGCGCTCAGGCCGCCATACCGGCGGTTCCCCGGTAGGCAGCGCGGGCGTCCGCGCCCGCTTGTGCGGCCACCAGCCGGCGCTTGAGATCGGCAAAGCAGCGCTCGATTCTGGCGTGATTGCGGCGCCGCACGCGATACAGCGCACGCAGCGCCTCCCGGGCCGCGCGCCCACGCTGCGACTTCTCGTCCGCCTCGGCGACCGACAGCAGCTCGCGCCACAGCGACTTCTGTTGCTGGAGGATCTGATCCAGCCGATCCCACTCGCCGGCCGCGATGGCCTCCCGCTCCACCCGGTCCAGCCGCTGCACGCGGGCTATGAAGTTCGACCGCTGGGCTACGCGGCCTCCGACTCCTCCTGTTGACATCTGCGCAGAGCCTCCTCCCAGGCATCGCCGAGCTTCTCGGCGATCTCCGTGACGTACGCCAGTCGGTCGAGGTCGTCCTGCAGGTCCACATCCACAAGCTGCCGCTGCAGGTGCGCATACAGCGCGCGCAGCCGCTCCGCCAGATCCCCGCCGATCCCGGTGTCCAGCGAGCAGATCAGCTCGCTGAAGATGGCCTGGGCCTGGCAGAGCGCGGCGCCCTTCGTCCGGTAGTCGCGGGCTCTGATAGCGCTCTCAGTGCGCCTCAGATACGTGACCAGCGCCTGGCAGAGCAGCACGACGAGCCGGCGCGGGTCGGAGCCCAACACCTGCATCTGCTGATAGGCCTGCGGTGCATCCTTCGGGGACACCATCAGCCACATCCCTCGCTCGATCACGGATCATCATGCAACATCCATGCCGCCCCGGCCGAGGCCACTGCCAGAGTTCGGCCCGCACACCGCGTGGCTACGAGCGATAGCCGCCGGAGCCCCACAGGTACTCCACCTGGTTCTCCATCCAGTCCAGCAGCGTCACCGACTGCGACATCTTCGTCTCCATCCGGGCGAAGTCGAGCTGGAGCTTTTCGATGTATCGATCCACGTCCGCCTCCAGCTCCGCGATCTCCTCGTCGATGGACTCGATCTCCCTGCCGATGCCCTCCGCCGCCCGCGTCAGCGAGCCGGTGTCCGCGTCAGTGACGACCTCCACGAAGCTGCTCAGCCTCGCCGCGATGCCCTTGCTGACCAGCACCACGCCCTTGCTGCCGGTGGTGTCGGCCCTAACGCGCAAGCGCAGGCCCTCCGCATCAATGCCCTCCGCCGCGGTCAGCAGACGCCCGCTGCCCGTCGCCGCCTCGCCGTCGATCGTCCCGGCTACGTCCTGGCCGGTGTAGGTGGCGACCTCGCCGGCCGTCGGCCCACCCAGGTCGGTGCCGCCCGAACCGTCATCGAGCGATGACTCGATCTCGATGTCGTGCGCGGCGCCGTAGAGGACATGCTCGATGACGAGGCTGTCCCCGTCCACCCTCGCGCTCATGTCCATCCTCTGAGCGGTGAACAGGGCGTTGAGCGTATCGGTCGCCTCCTGCAGGCTCATCCCGGCCGTCAGCGTCACCGGCTTGCCGTTGATCGTGAGCGTCTCATCCATGCTGATGCCGCCTGGCAGAGCGGCGCTGGTGGCAGTGGGTTTGGTAGCGACCTGCGTGATCTCAACGGCCCACCCCGCCTCGCCGGAATCCCTGGTGGCTGAGGTGTACTCGTAGACCTCCACCTCTGCGCTGGTGGCGTCGGTGCTGACCCCGAAGAGCCGCTTGACGCCCTCCGGATCGGACTCGAGCGCCTCCAGAAGCTGCGTGCTGTCGAAGACCAGGTGGTCACGGGTGTCGAAGCTCAGGCCGATCTGCGAGGCCAGTCTCAGCTCCCCACCCATGGTGTCCACAAGGTCCGAGACCTGGTCGCGCAGGTCGGCCTCCAGGTTCAGGACGGCCGGCGATCCGAAGAACAGCCCGCCGCTCTCGGCCTCTGTGTCGAAGTCCTGATGCTGGTCGATGAAGTCGATGACCTGGTTGTAGGCGCTCACGAAGCCGTTCATCGCCGAGATGGTAGCGCTGGTGTTGCACTCCACGGAGACCGTCACCGCCTCCGCGGTGGTGCCCACCAGTTGCAGTTGCAGGTTCTCGATTGCATCGTCGATGGCGTTCGTTGGGCGCGTCATGGAGACGCCGTCGATGGTGAAGCTCGCGTCCTGCGCGGCGTCCACCTCGTTGGCGAAGTCCTTCTGCAGCACGCCCAGGGTCACCAGCACGTTGCCGTCATCGCTGAAGGTGGGCTGGCCGCCGTCCCCTACGATCTCCAGCCGGTAGGCGGCCTCGCCGTCCACGCTGATCGTCTCCACGGTGGCGGTGACTCCGGCGACGGCGTCGATGGCGGAGGCGATCTCCTGCAGGCTGTCGGTGGAGAGGTCGATGGCCACATCCGTGCCGTTGACCTGCACTGTGCCAGAGGGAGCGGCGGTGAGGCCCAGCACATCGCCGACCGCCGTGAGCTTGTCGCTGAGGCCGTCACCGGCCGCCCCGTCGGTGATCGGGTGCTTGACGCTGGTGCCCGCTACCTTCATGCCCAGGTCCTCCAGGATCCCGGAGACGTTGGCGTCCACCAGCTCCAACGCGCCGTCGGCCCCGGAGGTCAGGCTGCTGATGGTCAGGCGGTGATCGGTGTCCGAGACCGTCAGGATCGAGGCCGAGGCGCCCGCTCCCGCCGCGTTGATGGCGTCGCGGATGTCGGCCAGGCTGTCACCGGCCTCCACCGACACCGCGGTGCCGTTGAGGATGATGTCGCCCTCGTAGCCCAGGGCATCGGAGAGGGAGCTCACGCTCCCGGAGGAGACCTTGTGGGACTGTGCGAGCTGGCTGACCGTGATGTCGTAGTGGCCTACGGGCGCCCCGGCGGAGGCACTGACCACGACCGCCGACTCGTCACTGGAGCTGGCGGTGACCTGGGCGAAGGCCGTGCCGTCGATGAGCCCTGCCGCCTCGGTGCTGAGGCTTATCACGCGGGCAGTGAGCTGCTGGAAGGCCGCCAGCCGCTCGTTGCAGGTGGACTTGTGCTGCTCCAGCAGTTCCACGGGCCGGCGCTTGATCTGCGCGAGCTGCGTGATGATCCCCTGAATGTCAACATCGCTCGCGATCAGTCCTGTGATCGACATGCTGCCAACGCCCATGTGCTCTCCTCCTCAGGCCTGCCTGCGGCGGTGAGGCGGCGAGGGGCGCGCGTGGCGCCCCCCACCGCTGTCGGCCGAGCTGTCGGCCGAGCGTGATCGAGCCGCCCTGATCATCCGGCTATCAGCTGCAGGACCTGCCGGGGCAGGGAGTTGGCCTGTGCCAGGAAGGCCGTGGCCG
>JBNGDZ010000386.1:241-5127 GCA_049975765.1 Armatimonadota bacterium | reverse complement strand
ACCTCGGGCCGACCACCAGCCAGGTCCGTCGTCTCGCCGATGTCGTGCTCCAGGTCGTAGACCTCCGTCGGCCGCGTCATGCCCTCCCGGACGGCCTTCATGTTGCCGAGGCGCACAGCCTGCTTGAACTCCCGCTGCTGGAACTCCCAGTAGAGAACCTCGCGCTCGGGACCGTCTTCGCCGAACAGCGTCGAGGCCACCGACACGCCCTCGATCTCGTCGGGGCAGTCGCAGCCGGTCAGCTCCGAGACGGTGGGCAGGAAGTCCCAGAACGCCCAGGGATACGCGCTCTCCGTTCCGGGCTCGATGCGCCCCGGCCACCGGGCGATCATGGGCACCCGGATGCCGCCCTCGTACAGGTCGCGTTTGTACCCGCGCAGCGGCCCCCACGAATTGAAGAACGCCGGGTCAGCGCCGCCCTCCTTGTGCGGACCGTTGTCGGAGGTGAAGAAGACCAGCGTGTCCTCGTCGAGGCCAAGCTCGCCCAGCAGGTCCATGACACGCCCCACGTCCCGGTCCAGCCGGCTGATCATCGCCGCATGGCCCTTCTGCGGACTGGGCCAGTCGCGGTCGGCGTAGATGCCGTAGTCGGGCACCTCCATGCCATCGCCGGTCTCCCGGCCGCGCTCGTTGTTCGCGTGCGGCAGCGTCACCGCAACGTAGAGGAAGAACGGCTCTTCGCGGCGCCGCCGGATGAAGTCCAGGCCCTTGTCCATGATCACTTCATGGGAGTAGGTCTCCCGGCCCTCGCCCTCGTTGCCGGGCAGCGGATACTTCTCCTCATTCTCCCACAGGTAGTCGATGTAGTAGTCATGCGCGCGGCCCTGGTTGAGGTAGCCGAACCAGTAGTCGAAGCCGTGGCGGTTCGGGATGCCGTAGGTGTCCGGCTCGCCGAGGCCCCACTTCCCGACGATCCCCGTGGCGTAGCCGATCTCCTTGAGATACTCGGCTACCGTCCGCTCCTCGGGGGGCAGCGGCACGCGGGCGTTCCCGCGCACGTAGGCGTGGCCGGTGTCGCGGCCGGTCATCAGGCAGCATCGCGACGGCGCGCAGACCGTGCTCCCCGCATACGCGTCGGTGTAGCGAAGCCCCTCCGCCGCCATACGGTCGATATTCGGAGTCTGGATGATCTGCTGCCCGTAGCAGCCCAGGTCGCCGTAGCCGAGGTCGTCGGCCAGGATGAAGATGATGTTCGGTCGCTCCTGCTCGTTCGGCTGCGCGGCTGTCTTTGAAGCCATGGTGAGTGCTGCGGCACCTCCAAGTGCGGCCCCGGCCATCGTGCGAATGGCCTCCCGCCTGCTCATCGTCCGGCCTGCTGTGGAGCTCACCGTCTATCCCTCTGTGCTCGAGTCCCTCAGATGTCCGTCCCTAGCTTCCCGCAGCGCGCCTGCTATCCCTCCCATGGCGCGAGTCGAGACGTGGCAACGACGATCACCCTGGGGACTGGCGCATCCCACGATGAAGACAACGGCCGGGCCCGACAGTAGTCCGGCCGCACCGCGCGAGCTTCCGCTCGCGTACTGGCAGTAGTTGCCGTCCGGAGCGGCGGGGCTTCAGCTCCGCCGGCCGTCTGCCGTGAGTCGTGCCGTCACGCCGTGCGGAGGGGCGGGCTGCCCAGCCCGCCCGGTCGTCTGTCGTTGCAGTCAGCCGTTGTCCCCCTCTCCCGCCTGCCAGTGTAGCGAGCCAAGGGGGGCGAGGAGCGCACAGCCGTCTCTGCGGCAGGGCCAATGCGTGAACGCCGGCCCTCTCCTGGATGAGCGATGCCCGAACAGGCGTCGTCGTTGCCGTGCCGCACGAAGCTCGGGCGTGCCCACCGCGGACGGGGTCGGAGGGCCTGAGTGCCCTAGCGTGCGAAAGGCCCTGACAGTAGACGAGTGGAAATGGGAGCACAGTGCATCGCGAGAAGGACGCCGTCGCTATGTGGCGCCTGTCGTTCGAGACCATCTGGCGGAGTAGGGAGGAAGCCCAGTGATCCGATACGCCGCGCTCTCAGCAGCGCTTATGGCGGCCGCTCTCGCGGGTGGCATCGCGCGAGGCGAGCCCAGGCTCATCGGGGCCGATTCCGTCGTTCCCATCAACCCCCGTAGCCTGTGGAGCCGCTACGTGAACTGGCGGCCGGCCGACGGCGAGTTGTTGGGCCTCAATCCCCCGCGCATCTCCTGGCCTTACAACGCGGACTTCCCCGAGGACTTCGGCGACGCCCTGCATATGTTCACCCTCCAGATCGCGGCCGACCCGGGCTTCGAGGAACCCGTGGTGAACGTGTCCTGCCCCTTCAACTTCTATAACACCCTCCCGGCGCTCGAGGCCGGGCGGGCCTGGCACTGGCGCGTGGGCTACGATGTCGGCACGCCCGCCGAGCGCTGGAGCCGCGCCCGCAGCTTCGCCATCGCCCCCGACGCCGCGCAGTGGGATCGCTCCGCGCTGGCCGAGCCCGACCTGGCCGCAATGGGCCACCCTCGCGTCCTGTTGCGCCCCGAGATGATGGACCGCCTCCGCGCGTCGGCCGAGACGGATCCCGGCTCCCAGGCGGCGCTGGAGCACATTCGCCGCCGCGCGGACGGCGTGCTGGAGAGGCCCTGGTGGAGCGACTTCCCTGAGACCGACCGTGAGGAGGAGCCGGAGCAGGCCTTCTACACCATCGCGCACGACCTGGCCATGGTGGCCTTCGCGTGGAAGATCACCGCCGATGATCGTTACGCGGGGGTGGTCGAGCGCGCCGTCACCTGGGCGAGCTACCCGCCCGGCGGCCGGGCGTCCCCGGAGGGCCTCGGCGGCGACGGCAACGAGGACGCCACCCAGGGCAACGAGTTCCTGGCGCTGCTCTTCGACTGGCTCTACGAGGACATGACGGAAGCTCAGCGCCAGACCATGATCGCCTCCCTGGAGTGGCGCATCGACCACATCATGAACAGCTTCGCATGGCGGGGGCGGCGCACCAGCGGGCCCATGCTGCGCATGACCTTCCGCGCCGACTCCGAGGCCGCGCTGCATGAGGCTGAGGAGCTGGAGCTGACCGGCGCGGCCCGGGTGCTCGAGGATCCTGATGCCTCGGGCGGTCGCATCGTGGAGCTGGCGGGCGAGGACGCGGCCGTCGCCCTGAAGACCGAGCTCGACCCGGGGCCCTATATCGTGATCGTCGCCGCGCATGGCCCCGCCCCCGACCGGGACGCCTTCGTGGTGGCGCTGGACGAGGGCGAGCCGCAGCGGACCTTCGTGCAGGACCGCGGTGAGACCAGTGTGCGCATCAGCGTGACCGAGGCCGGGGACCACACCATCCGGGTGGCGCCCGGCGAGGTCGGTGTGCGCATCGATTCCCTGCGCATCGACGTGCACGACGACCAGCGCCTCCGCCTGGAGCGCACGCAACAGTGGAAGGAGTTCACCTGGCGGGCAGAGGCGCCGGCGGGCAGCACGCGCGTCGTCGTGGAGCCATTCAACTATTACGCCGCAGGTGAGGTGTGGTGGGACGAGATCGTGGTCAGCCGCGAGCCCGACGGGCCGAACCTGCTTGAGAATGGCGATTTCGCGGCCACCGAGGACGGCACCGCGCCGGCGGCGTGGAGGTTCCACAGCTTCGGCACCGACGGCCAGGGGCGCTATGAGCCGACCGGCGGCACGGGCGGCTCCGGCGCGGTCGGCGTCGTCTGCCCGGACTCGAGCGACCGCGGCTCGTGGTCGCAGGTCCTGGAGCTGGCAGAGCCGGGCACCTACCACGTTCGCGGGCGCTACCGCACCAGCGTGGAGATGCTCACCGCGCCGGTCCGCGGCACATCGCTGTCGGGGCAGATCAGCAGCCACCAGTACGAGGCCAGCATGGACACCGCCGTATGCGGTCTGGTGCTCTACGAGCACAGCGCCATCGGCCGGGAGTGGTTCGAGCTGATGCTCAACTACCTGATCGGCGTGACCTGCGGCTACGGCTTCGATGAGCAGTGGAACGAGGGCGCCGGATACGGCTCATCCAAGAACAAGTGGCTCACCAATGCCTCTCTGTATTTCGACACCGCCCTGCCGGACGCGAACCTGGGGCGCAATCCCTACTACCGCCGCCTGGGTAGCTGGCTGCGGCGTATCATCCCGGTGGGTATGGATCATCACGCATGGGGGAATCAGCGCAACGCCTCGCGCGGCAATCACCTGGCCACCTTCCGCAAGCTGGCCTACCTGACCGGCGACGGGCGGTTCCTGTACAACTGGCGGAGCTACGGTGGCGAGCTGTTCAGCAGCTTCCGCCCGTGGGTCGAGTACTGCCTGCCGGTCTACTATGAGGAGCCCGCGCCGGCCGCCGAGAGCGAGCTCGTGGAGGTCTTCGACATTGGCGGGTGGGCCATGGCCGCCACCGGTCCGCCCAGCGACCCAGCCACCTACGCCGAGGGCGCCGGCGTCATCCTCCAGTGCCGGCCGCGCGGCGGCTACAGCCACTCATTCAACTCAGATGGCTCGGTGCAGCTTCACGCCTACGGGCAGATGCTCAACCACGGCGGCGGCACCTCGGCAAACCAGGACGCGTACGCCTATCACACCATGAGCCACAACGTGGTGCTCATCGACGGGCTCGGTCAGGCCCAGCCGCCCGCAGGAATGCGTCACCCTACTTACGGGCACATCTGCGGCCACGCCCGGGGCGAGGACTTCGTCTACTTCGCCGCCGACCCCACGCTGTGCTACCCGCACGAGCCGGGCAGCTTCAGCCGCTGGAGCCTCCCCCTGCGCGAGCCCTACACGGAGCGCGCGCTTCCCTACCTCGACAGCTACATCCGCCACGTGCTCTTCATGCGCGGCCGCTACTTCGTCATCTTCGACGACCTGCGCTGCTCACAGCCGGCCACCTTCACCTGGCTCTGGCACATCCTGCCGGATGACCCACTCAGCTTCGATCCGCA
>JBNGDZ010000386.1:0-231 GCA_049975765.1 Armatimonadota bacterium | reverse complement strand
ATAGACTACACCGTGGGCGATGTCCCGGTGAGGCTGCAGCACATCTTCCGGCCCGACGCGCTGGAGCTTGACGACCGGCAGGGCATGGAGGGCCGCGTCAACCCCATCACCGGCGAAGACTGGCGCGAGTTCCTGCGCGGCGACATCGTCGAGGGGCACAACCTGTGGATCACCACAGCGGAGCCCGCCGCCGAGTGGGGCTTCCTGGCGGTGGTCTATCCGCAGCCGACG
>JBNGDZ010000385.1:0-5157 GCA_049975765.1 Armatimonadota bacterium | reverse complement strand
GAACAGTGTGCATCTTTTCCGGTTTTGTGGTAGCATGTTCGGCTAATTGGGCACGGGGGCGGGGAATGGTCGCAGGATCCAGTAGGGGAGGCCGACCATGATTGTCTCGCACAAGTGCCAGTACGCGCTTCGCGCCATGTATGAGATCACGCGGCGGGAGGACGACTGGCCCGTGAAGAGCGCGGAGATCGCGGAGGCGCAGGCGATACCGCCGCGATTCCTCGAAAATATCCTCGCCCAGCTCAAGCAGGGGGGTTTCGTTGACTCCAAGCGAGGCAAGGACGGCGGGTACATGCTGGCCGACCCGGAGCGGCAGACCACTGTCGGAGAGATCATCCGCTTCATCGAGGGCCCGCTGGTGCCGGTGCACTGCATGACGGAGGGGCCGGCTGTCTGCCGCCTGCACGGTGACTGCCCGTTCCAGGAGATGTGGCGAGCGGCGCAGCAGGCGGTGCTCAGTGTCTACGACAATACGACCCTCCAGGGCCTCGTGGCCGCACACAGGGCCAGGCGCGAGTGACGGGCGCCCACCCCGTACGCTGCAACGCCCGCCATCAGGGAGGCGGGCGTCGTCAGTCGTCCGGCAACGGCCGGGCGACATTGGCAACTGGTGGAGGCGGCGGGAATTGAACCCGCGTCCGAAAAGGGGTGTCCGGAGCCTCTACGAGCGTAGCGCCCGCTTTCTGTAGCCGGGACGGCCCCCGAGCGCAGGGTCCGCCGCGGCAGGCCCGGTTCTGTTACCCCCGCGCGCTAACCGGACAAAGGCGCGCGCTTCGGCCGATCTCATGACGCCCGACCCTGACCTGATCGGCGAAGGTCAGGCGGACGTCGCGACTGATTAAGCCGCGAGTGCCAAGTTGTTGTTGGCAGCTATGGGGTTTCCGGGTTTAGCGAGGTGTCGGAGACCTCGGCTCGCAGCCCCAGCTCACCAGCTCTCCGTCGAATCCGATCGCCCCCACCACTTGTCAACGTCCGCAATGGTATTATACCAGAGGCCCGGCTGGCTGTAAACCCTCCGGAGCTGGCCCGTGGGCGCGTCCCCGGCGTCGGCAGAAGACGCGACCAGCGCCCCCTGGTGCGGGAAAAGATGGCCCTCCCATGCTGGGAGGCCGGCTTCCGCGCCCGTGCCATTCGCAGTCACCGGGCCAGGGCCGAGACCGTCCCGCAACGCGCGCCCCGAGCGTGAAGGCGCTCCAAAAGGTGGGGCAGGGCCAGCTCGGTCTCGTCGTAACCGTTGTGTAGGAGCACGATGCCGCCGTGGGCGAGCTCGCGGTCCATGGAGGCGGCGATCTCCGGCCCGCTGACACCCGCATAGTCGCCGATGTTCTCGTTCCAGAAGACGGTGGTGAAGCCCGTGGCCGCCGCCGCGCTCCGGACTGTCGCGTTGTAGTGCCCCCCGGGCGGCCGGAAGAGCGTTACCGTCTCACCGCAGGCCTGCCGGATCGCCGCACGGCTGCGCACCAGCTCCTGCTCCACTCCCAGCCTGTCGAGGGTGCACAGGTTGCAGTGCGTGTGGGAGTGGCTGCCCAACTCGTGGCCGCGCTCAGCGATCTCCCGCACCAGCCCCGGATACATCGCCGCCTGCTTGCCCACCACAAAGAACGTGGCGCGGTAGCCGTAGCGATCCAGCATGTCCAGGATCCGGGGTGTCATCACCGGGTGGGGACCGTCATCGAAGGTCAAAGCCACCGGTCCGGGCTCGTCCAGCATGTGGACCTCGCGCGGGCCGCCGAGCACCGCTATGCCCAGCTCCCGGTACCCCAAGAGCAGGTCGGCGCGGAGGCCCGGCAGCAGCGGATCGTGGCCGAAGACGTATTCGTACGATGCGACGGCCTCGGCGCGCCGGCCGGCGGCCTGCAGCGCCCGGCCCAGGAGCTGCTCGTTCGTCAGCGGCGTGGCCCGCAGTGACAGCAGCGCCATGAGCTCCTCCTGCGCGATCCTCCGCGCCGCCCGCTCCTGCGGCGCCAGCGTCATGGCGCCGTTGGCCACGCGCACCGGGATGGTCGCTGCTGCGACCACCTGGCCCTCGTCGGAGTAGGCATCCACCCGCAGCTCGTGGACCCCGTCGGGCACCTGCAGGGTGTCAACCTGCGCGCGGAAGGGCTGGACGTTGCTGATCGCCATGAAGCGGTCATCGAGCAGGACCGCGATGTAGCTGATGGCCAGCGTCCCGCCGGTGTCAATCGCCACCTCGGTGCGGTCGGAGACAACGCTGCCCGCCGATGGGCGCGAGATCACCAGCGGGCCGCCGGCCGGCGGGGCGAGCGGCTCCCCCTCCCCAGTGCCCATCTCCTCGGGGACCTGACCCCCAGCGAGCATGTGCTCCGGGGCCTCCGCCAGCCGCTGGCGCTCCTGCAGGCCGTGGTCGGCCCAGTATTTCGCGCCGGGTGACACCAGCGCCGAGGGGACTGCCAAGGCACCCGGCGCAGGCTCGTGTCGCACCGCCGACGGCCGCCCCAGCGCCTCCACGGCCTCCTCCGCGCGGCCCATGCCCAGCAGGGCCGCGCCGAGCACGTGCCTGGCAAGCGGATCGCCCGGGGCCTCCGCAACTGCCGACCGGGCCTCCGCCAGCGCGCTCTCGTACAGCCCCAGTCGGCAGGCCAGCCAGGCCGCGCTGGCGCGGAGCCGGGCCCGGCGCGACTGCGCCAGCCCCAGTGCCCGACGGTAGGCGATCATGGCCTCGTAGGTCTCTCCGTTGAGATAGAGGCAGGCGCCAGTCCCGGCGTGGACCGCCGGCATCTCCGCGTTGAGCACCCGGGCATGCTGGAGGAGCCCGGCGGCCTCGTCCACAGACCCAAGCTGCAGAAGCGCCGCGGCCCTCCCGACGAGCGCCTCGGGGCAGGAGGCGTCCGCCGCGGATGCGCGCTCGAAGTGCGTCCCGGCATCCTCCCAGTGCCCGCGGTAGAGCGCCTCGCATCCGGCCAACAGATCATCGGCGACGGAGGCGTGAGCGACCGCGGCCATTGTGCTGGCAAGGGCGAATGCCATGGGGATAAGCGCCACGCGCATCGTTCTCACAGCAGTGTGATCTCGCCTCCGCGTACGACGTAGCTGCGGCCCCGGTCGTCGCGTATCTGCATCGATCCGTCGTGCCGCCATCCGCTTGCCTCCCCCCGAACGCTCCCCCCGGCCACGAGCAGCTCCACGCGCCTGCCCCGCAGGCAGTCATAGGGGGCAATTCGCCGCATCACCGCGCGGCCCTCGCCGCTACGCAGAGCATGATAGCTCTCATCGAGGCGCTGGAGAATCTCATCCCGCAGCCCGTCGCGGTCGAACTCGCGCCCCAGCTCGTGGGAGAGGAAGGTGGCGCGCTGCTGAAGCTCCGCGGGCAGGTCCCCGGGCGAGCCGTTGACGTTGACACCGATGCCCACTGCGACCAGGCCGCTGCGTGCTCCCTCGCCCAGGATTCCCGCCACCTTGCGCCCGTGCAGCAGCACGTCGTTGGGCCACTTGAGCTGCGGGGCCCCGCCGAGGGCCTCCACGGCCTCCGCCACGGAAAGCGCGGCCGCGGCCGTCAGGCGGCCGGGATGGTCGGCAGGCGGCTCGAGCAGCACCGTCATCAGCAGGCAGCGGCCGGGCAGGTCGAGCCACCGCCTCCCCAGCCGGCCCCGGCCCTGAGCCTGCGTCTCCGCGACCACGACCGTCCCGACCCGGGCTCCGGCCTCGGCCAGCCGGAGTGCCTCCAGGTTGGTGGAGTCGATCACATCATGCTGCAGGAGCCTGACGCCGAGCACTCCGGTGCCCAGCGCCGGGCGCATATCCCCGGTGTCCTCGGGCACGGCGGCCTCCAGAGGCGGGCTGGCACGTAGCGTCACCCGGTGAGGTTAACGAAGAGCCGGGGGGCGGTGTTCCACCGTCACTGCTCGAGGAGGGCGAAGTCCTCCGTGATCCAGAAGTCGCCACGGTCGTTGACGCTGATGCCCACGCCGATGGAGTCCACACGGTCCCAGAGGATGTTCTGGCAGTGTCCGGAGCTCTCCATCAGCCGGTCGTGGCTGTCAGTCAGGTTCCCAGGGGTGAAGGACCACAGGGTGCCGCGCATACGCGAGACGTTCTCGGCGATGGCTCTTGGCTGGCAGTTGAAGGCGGTGCGGTAGCGGCGCTGCAGGGAGGAGTTCCTGCCGACGGGAGAGGAGTGGCTGAAGTAGCCCAGCTCGCGCATCTCCTCGCTATGCTGGCGAGCCATCTCCGTGAGGGTGAGGTCGGGCCGGAGCATCCGCAGCCCGCGCGCCGCCCGCTCCTGGTTGACCAGGTAGATGAGCAGCGCCTCGCCCTCGGCGATCTGGCGCGTGAGGTCGTCCGGCTGAGCTCCGGGCGCTGTCAGGCCCAGAAGCTGATGCTGGGTGTAGTGGTGCCTGGCACGCTCCTCATCGCCCTGGCGCTGGTAAAGAAGGCCGAGTTCGGCGTGAGGAGGCGGCCACGTGGGAGCCAGCTCAACGGCCTGCTGGACCTTGGATAGCGCGCCGCGCTCGTCGCCGCTGCTGAGTAGGACCCGGGCGTCGGCCAACATCTGCCTTGCCTCTGGGGAACAGGAGGTCGCCGCGCCGCGGGCGTGGGCGAGCGACGCCGCCAGCAGCGCCGCCAGCACGAGCGCGATCCGGCGATCTCGTCTCACTGCCACACCTCCGCGGTGCTACTACCCGGCCACGGTCTGCGCTCCCGTCCTCTCAGCCGCCACCAGCGCCGCACCGGTGGCGACCACCATCTGCGGGTCGTCCGGCACCACCAGGTCCACGTCGAGGAATGAGGCCAGCGCGTCCGCGATGGCCGCGTTCAGCCCCACGCCCCCGATGAGCATCACCCGCGGTCGCACCCCCACCTGCAGCACGAGCTGCGCGGTGCGCTCCGCAACGGCCCGGCAGAGCCCCGCCGCCACGGCCTCCGGCCCCACCCCCCTGGCCAGCAGGCCCACGACCTCGGACTCGGCGAACACGGTGCAGGTGCGTGTGATCGGCGCCGGACGCTCGGCGCTCAGCGCCATGCGCTCCAGGCCCGCAAGGTCAGTCTCCAGCGCCCCCGCCATGACCTCCAGGAAGCGCCCCGTGCCCGCCGCACAGCGGTCATTGAGTGCGAAGTCCAGCGGATAGCCGTCCTCGTCCACGTAGATCGCTTTGCTGTCCTGCCCCCCGATGTCCAGCACGGTGCGGACCTCAGGGT
>JBNGDZ010000384.1:0-5202 GCA_049975765.1 Armatimonadota bacterium | reverse complement strand
TTCCCGGCCATGGCCGACCAGATCTTCAAGGTGGTCACCGCCTACAGGGATCACCCTGCCTACTTCGGGATCAACATCAAGGACGAGATCGACCACAGCTCACCCGCCTGGGGGCTGCCCATCGAGGGCGCTCGCCACCTCTACGCCGGGATCCAGGAGATCGATCCCGACCATCCCCAGTGGGTCAACCTCATGGGCTATCGCAGGCTGATGTGGCTGCACTGCCACGTCTGCGAGGACGGCATCGAGAGCTTCGACCGCTACCCCGATGGCCAGCAGACGCCCTTCGGCCAGGTGGCGGAGTGGATGGAAGAGATTAAACGCCAGAAGGGCGACGTGCTGATCATCCCCATCCACAGCATCATGGATCTGCCCGACGTCGATCACTCCGTCCGCATCGCCACCTGGATCAGCCTCATCCACGGCGCCGCCGGCCTGAACTACTTCGTCTACCAGCAGGACAGCGTCGAGGCGCCCGGGTGGTGGGCGGCCATGAAGGCCATGCTCGCGCAGGTGCACGCGGTCGTCCCCGCGCTGCACCGAAGCACCAGCGAGCCGCTCGGGCATACCTGGGCCACCACTCGCGGAAGCCGGGACTACTACCACATCGAGCACGAGAGCTCCGGCGCACTCGAGAGCGATGACACGCAGGTGGATGCCCTGCTGCGGCGCCATACGGCTACGGGCCGGCGCTATCTCTTCGCTATCAACACCTATCCTCAGCCGACCCGGTGCATCTTTGCCGTCGATGGCCTGGCGGCCGGAGTCGAGGTGGAGGTGCTCTTCGAGGACCGCACCGTCGTGGCCGACGCCGCCGGCATCAGCGATCAGTTCGAGGCCTACCAGCACCACATCTACCGATTCTGACCGGTCCCGCACGATCACGCCGAGGAGGACCCGCAACCGCGGCACAAGCTCCTCACCCGCGCGGTTCCGCTGCTTGGCCCCGCGACTGCGCCGGCTCCAGCATCCCCAGGCGCCACGGGATCTCGCCGTAGGGCTTGCCGGCACGCTCCCTATCGGTGACGCCCTGAAAGAGGAACCGCAGGTTCGCCGGATCCACCTCCATCCGCTGATCGCATCCGGCTCGCAGCAGCTCCCCGTGGCTGATGCAGTCCGTCCATCGCGCCCCGGCCGGGCGCGTGTTGGACATGCTCGCGAAGCTCGTCTCCTTCGTGGCCGCCACCGGGATCCACTCGCCGTCGAGGTGCTCGGCCAGGTAGGCCTTGTAGTAGCGCCACCCGTGGCCGCCCTGGGCCTCCACCACTGTGAGATACCTCTGCAGGCCCTCGAGGCGGTAGACGTGGCTCGCCTCGAAGATGTCCCCGCGTATCGCCAGCGCGGGCTCGGACCAGCCGGCGGGGAACTCCGACAGCGGAGTCTCCTCCCGCCACATGCGGCCGTCCAGCGTGGTGAAGAACAGGTGTGCCTTCACCTCGTCGCAGATCACCCAGAAGTCCAGCCCGCTCTTGCCGTCCGCCTGCCTGGCGCCCAGCGGCTGCAGCCTGCTCCACGAGGAGGGATCGCTGATGTCGCTCGTGGTGGAGTAGGCCGCGCCGTAGTCCGGCTCCCAGGCCTCGTCGCTGGCCTGGCAGATCAGGTACCATCTCCGCTGCGGGGCGAAGTAGAAGACCTGCGGGGCGCAGAAGTAGTCGTCGGTGACGGTGAGCATCTGCCGCCGCCCGGCGTTGGCCTCCTCCCAGTCGGTGAAGGACACGTACTCGATCTGGTGCGACCGGTCCCGGCCGCGGACCGTGCAGAAGAGGTGCCACCGTCCCTCGTGGAATACCACCGATGGGTCCTTCACGGAGTAGTAGGTGTCATCCGGAGGCTGGGAGGGCGCCAGGAGCGGCTCGCTGATCGTCCACTGGAAGCGCCCTGCCAGCAGGTCGGCGATGCCTTCCTGCTCTGCTTGCGGCTGTGGGTCGGCGCCTCCGGGCACTATCAGCACCAGAGCCAGGACAGATGTCGGCGCGACCAGAGCGTGCCAGTCCACGGAAGTCATCCTGCCCATCCTCCTCGCGGTAGCGTCCTTGGGATGTTCGTGCGCACCGGCATCGGGTGCTGATCGCCTTCGCCGATCTGATGCCAGTTCCTTCGCGCACAGTGGTCCGCCGTATGACTCGACACGCAGGTGCCGGCCCCAAGGCGGCGAAGGCAGGTCGATGGCGCGAGGCATCACGACTGCCGGGAGGCCCCCAACGCGGTGTGCGCCCAACAGGCATTCAGCGTCCGGGATCCGGTGCGGAAGCCACGAGGCGTCGTAGCCATCCCGCTCACTGTCATGCTTCTGAGCCTGCCGGCCATGTGCCACGGCGGCGCATACAGCAGGCAGATGAACCCAACGGGCGATCCGATCGGCGGGGGGCCAGGCTACCGGAGTATCGCCGACCCAGATGGCGCCACCGCCGTCGTCAGGACGCCCCAGGGGCTGCTGGAGGCCCTGCAGGCGGCAACCGCCGGCGACGTGGTCTACGTTGACGACTCCGCCGAGGTCGACATGACCGGCATCGAGATGGTGGAGGTCCCCGGCGGCGTCACCCTCGCCAGCGGCCGCGGCCGGGACGGCTCTCGGGGAGGCCTGATCTACTCCGATTCGCGTTACCCCAACGGCGAATACACGGCCGTGCTGCTCACCGGCGGACCGGCAGTTCGACTGACCGGTCTGCGCCTGCGTGGGCCGTCGGGCGACTACGGGGATCACCACTACGAGCGCATCGGCGTGAGCTGTGCCGTGCGCGACGCGCACGGCGACCTGCAGGTGGACAACTGCGAGCTGTGGTGTTGGGACAAGTGGGCCATCTACCTCGACGAGATTGGGCGGGCCCACATCCACCATAACTTCATCCATCACACGCGCCGGGCGGGCTATGGGTACGGCGTGTGGGTAGCGGATGGGGGCGAGGCGCTGATCGAGGCGAACCTGTTCGACTTCAACCGCCACCACATCGGCTCGGGGGCCCAGGAGACGGGCAGCTACGAGGCCCGCTACAACCTCTGCCTGTGGCATGATACCAACCCCAGCTTCGACCGGCACGGCGGGAGCGGGCGCGCCGGCGGCTGGACCCGCATCCACCACAACACCTTCCGGAACAGCCAGGTGGAGGCGATCCTGCTCCGCGGCATCCCCGCCGGCGGCGCCGAGTTCCACCACAACTGGTTCTACCACCACACCCGCGAGGCGGCCATCGACGACCGCCGGGCCCACGCCACGCGCGAAAAGGTCCACGACAACCACTACGGTCCCGTGGACGAGAGCGAGCTGCCTCTGGCCGTCGCCGAGGCCAGCCCCGCCGGCGGCACGGCGCCGCTGACCGTGCGCTTTGACGGAACGCGCAGCCAATCGCCCGACGGGGGGCCGGTCCTGTATCACGAGTGGAACTTCGGTGACCAGCCGGGGCCGGTCGGCGTCCGCGCCTGGGGGCCGGTGGTCAGCCACACCTTCGCCCGGGCCGGGCTCTACCCGGTCGAGCTGCGCGTCGCCG
Source organism: Armatimonadota bacterium (assembly GCA_049975765.1). Taxonomy (GTDB): domain Bacteria; phylum Armatimonadota; class Zipacnadia; order Zipacnadales; family UBA5352; genus JAYENL01. The sequence continues at coordinate 1,717 of JBNGDZ010000384.1, read as the reverse complement.
ACGAGCGCGGGATCACCGCCGAGACCTGGGAGCCAGTGCTGGTGGAGCCGGATGCGCCCGGCGCGTGGCTGAGCGCCTGCCTCAAGGACTCCAACAAGAGCGATGTGCCCGGCTACTATCGGAAGCAGATCCTCATCGACGGTGAAGTGATCTGGGAGGACGATTCCGCCGGCGATGAGCGGTGGGAGCACGTGCTGCTGGAGCTGACCCCTCTGGTGGCAGGGCGTGATGAATGTGGGCTGGCCTTCCGGCTGCTCTGCGACCGCCAGGTGCAGGACCCGGCGTCGGAGCTCCACGAGATCTTCTACTACATCGATGACGTGCACATCTTCGGGGGGGACGTGCGCGATGGGGGGTTTGAGGGTCGCCGGGGCTGGACCTACTCCGAGACGCCCGAAGGCACCAGGTTCACCGGCCTGCGATGGTGCGGCGAGGCCCGCAGTGGCAGGAGCTGCTACACACTTGAGGTGCCGTATGCCGGTACCGTCCCGGCCGGCAGCTACTGCCAGGTCGCGCAGCGCGCTTCCCTGGGCTCCAAGCCCGATGACGGTGGGGCCTCACGGTGAGTAGTAGTTCCAGTTCTGCTTCTGGCGCCGGTAGTGCTGGCGGGTCCAGCACCTGGGCGTGTCCGGGCTGGGGTTGGGGCGGGCGTCCCACAGGATCTCGATGTACCCCCTCTCGTCAACGATCAGGACCTCCTCCCGGTGGTCGCCGCGAACGTCGGCGGCGTAGACTCGCACTGCCTTCGCCGGGAAGACCTGTCGGAACCGGCCAGTGAGGGGGTCAACGATGGCCGCGGCGCCGTTCGTGTGCCGCTCCTTTCCCATGATCTCGTGCCTCTCGTCACCATCCCAGTCGATCGCGAAGACCTCCTCCAGCCCGTGGCCCGTCCACCAGTCCGGCTTGTGGTCGTTGACGTAGTACTTCGCGATCACGTTGCCCCCGGCATCGAGCACCCAGGGGGCCTCCTCGTACCTGTAGGGCTCCTCATTGCCTCGGCGCGCGGTGCCATCGCCGCCGGAGGAGCGGTTGAAGATCTCCAGCCCGGGCCGCCTTGGGTCGAAGTCCCCCACGGCGAGCTTGTCGGGATCCTCCCAGTCCCAGGGGTTGGGCGCGCGGAAGACGATCTCGTCGGGGTTCACCACGTCGGTGTGCGAGTGCGCGCCGCGTTGCTCGGCCAGCGCCACCTCGAGCGGGAGGCCCGGCACGATATCGGCGATCACAATGCTGTCCATGTTCCGGTAGGCCCCGCCCAGGTCCCACTCGTTCATCCGCGCGCCGTCGTGGTCGATGATGCTAGCCCCGGCGACCTCGTCCAGACCATCCCCGTCCAGGTCCGCCTGCCGCAGGGGGCTGTGCTCGATGCCCCGGTACTCATCAGTCTCCCACAGCGTCGCGCCGTCAGCGAGGCCTACGGCGCTGATTCGCGTCTGGCTGTACTGCAGCAGGGCGTCGCAGTCGCCGAGGCCCCTGAGGTTCGCTATCGCGAGCGCGACCGGATCGCCAGGCACCTGCAGCGTCCGCTCCACCGCGCCGGACGCCGCGTCGAGGATTCTGATGCGACCCGCTTCCGTCAGGTAGGCGACCTCCTCGGCGCCGTCCGCATCGACGTCACCGGCGATGGCGCTGGGATGGTGGTAGTACGGGAAGAAAGTGATGTGATCCTCTCGCACCCAGAGCCTGGTTCCATCGGTCTCGTACGCCCCGATGTGGCCCT
>JBNGDZ010000383.1:0-5217 GCA_049975765.1 Armatimonadota bacterium | reverse complement strand
CATAGAGGTCGTTGCAGTCAACGACCTCACCGACGATGAGACGCTGGCGCACCTGCTCAAGTACGATAGCGTCTACGGCCGCTTTGAGGGCACTATCGAGACCGGCGAGCAGGAGATCATCGTGGACGGCGTGTCGGTGACGAGCCTGGAGGAGCCGGAGCCGGCCAAGCTCCCGTGGGGAGACCTGGGCGTGGAGCTGGTCCTGGAGTCCACCGGCTTCTTCCGAGACCCCGACGACGCACGCCAGCACATCAAGGCCGGAGCCAAGAAGGTCATCATCTCCGCCCCCGCCAGGGGTGAGGGCTGCCCGACCTTCGTGCTGGGCGTCAATGACGGCGACTACGACCCGGAGGCGCACGATATCGTCTCCAACGCCTCCTGCACCACCAACTGCCTGGCCCCGATGGCGAAGGTCCTCAACGACAGCTTCGGGATCGCCCGCGGCCTCATGACGACGATCCACTCCTACACGTCGGGCCAGAACATCCTGGACGGGCCGCACAAAGACCTCCGCCGCGCGCGCTCTGCCGCCATCAACCTCGTGCCCACGACCACCGGCGCGGCCGTCGCCATCGGCCTGGTCATCCCCGAGCTCGACGGCAAGCTCAACGGCATGGCCATGCGCGTCCCGACGCCCACCGGCTCGGTCGTGGACCTGACGGTCGAGCTGGAGGAGCAGGCGGGCCGCGATGAGGTCAACGCCGCCTTTGAGGCCGCCGCCAGCGACGGGCCGCTGGCCGGCTACCTGGCCTACACCGAGGAGCCCATCGTGCTGCAGGACATCGTCGGCCACCCCGCCTCCTGCATCTTCGACGCCGACAGCACCTACGAGATCGGCGGGGACTTCATCAAGGTCCTGGGCTGGTACGACAATGAGTGGGGCTACTCCAGCCGGACCGCAGACCTGATCAAGAGAATGGCCGACATGGGCCTTTAGCCCACAATGACCGCCACAGGCGCCGCCTCCCACCGAGGCGGCGCCTGTTTCGCTATGGCACATGCACGGGAGGGAAGGGAATGGACAAGAGGACCATTCGGGACGTTGACTTCGCCGGCAAACGTGTCCTTGTGCGTGTGGACTTCAACGTGCCGCTGGAGCAGGGACGCATCACCGACGACACGCGCATCCAGTCGGCGCTGCCAACGATCCAGTCGCTGGTTGAGGAGGGCGCCAGGGTTGTCCTCTGCTCGCATCTGGGGCGGCCAGGCGGAGAGCCGGATTCGGAGCTGTCGCTGCAGCCCGCTGCAGACCGTCTCGGCGAGATGATCGGCGCCTCCGTGACGATGGCGCCCGACTGCATTGGGGACGAGGTCGCCGGAATGCGTGCTGAGCTGGGCGAGGGCGAGATCCTGGTGCTGGAGAACACCCGCTTCCACCCCGGCGAGGAGGCCAACGACAGCGACTTCGCCCGGCAGCTCGCCGGCGACGCCGAGCTCTACGTCGATGACGCCTTCGGGAGCATGCACCGAGCGCACGCCTCCACCGTCGGCGTCACGGACTTCATACCCGACTGCGTGGCGGGGTTGCTGGTGGAGGAGGAGCTGGAGAAGCTCGAGCCCTGCAGGGAGGCGTCCGGCGACGGCTTCATCGTGATCCTCGGCGGCGCCAAGGTGAAGGACAAGATCGATGCCATCAGTCAACTCCTGCCGCGTGCGGAACGGCTGCTCGTCGGTGGCGCCATGGCCTGGGCCTTCCTGAAGGCGAGGGGGCTGGAGATCGGGGAGTCGCTGTGCGAGGATGAGAGCCTGGAGGCCGCGAGGCAGATTGAGGCGGAGATGACCGACCTCATCGAGAGAATGATCCTGCCGGTGGACGCGCACCTCAAGCAGGTCGAGCCCGACACCGGCCAGACGAAGTACGCTCCAGTTACCGAGATCCAGCCCGGCTGGGACGGGCTGGACATCGGGCCGGAGAGCCAGAGCCTGTTCGCGGAGATGGTTCAGGATGCGGAGATCGTGTTCTGGAACGGCCCCATGGGGTACTTCGAGAAGAAGCCCTTCGACGAGGGCACCCGGGCGATGGCCGCGGCCCTGGCCGAGACCGACGCCTACACCGCCGTGGGCGGAGGGGACTCAGTAGCCGCCATCACGGAGATGGGCTTCGAGGATGACATGACACACATCTCCACGGGCGGCGGCGCCTCACTGGAGTTCGTGCAGGGCGATGACCTGCCGGGGGTAGAGGCGCTGGACGAAAGGTAAGCGATGCCGCGGCTCGCAGCCTCGCGCGGGCCGACATAGACTCAGGGAGTGGTGCACATGCGCATGCCCGTGATGGCCGGGAACTGGAAGATGAACTGCGACAACGCGGAGGCCAAGACGCTCGCCGACGGCGTGACGGCACGCGCCGGGCAGCAGGAGGACGCGCTGGTGATCCTCTGCCCGCCCGCCACGGCGCTGACCACCGTAGAGGAGAGCATCCGCAACTCGAAGATCAAGCTTGGCGGTCAGAACGTGTTCTGGGAGGAGGAGGGCGCCTACACCGGCGAGATCGCCGCGAAGATGCTGCTCTCCTGCGACTGCGACTACGTTATCATCGGCCACTCCGAGCGCCGCGGGCGCTTCGGAAGCGTCGACGAGGAGGACGCCGAGGACCTCGACGCCGTCTTCGGTGACACCGACTCCACCGTAAACCGCAAGATCCACGCGGCGCTTAGCGGCGGCCTGCGGCCCATCGTGTGCGTGGGCGAGCTGCTCAGCGAGCGCCAGGCAGGAAACACCGACGAGGTGGTCCAGCGCCAGGTCACTGCGGCCCTCGACGGCGTGAGCGCCGAGCAGGCCGCCAGGATCATCATCGCCTACGAGCCTGTCTGGGCCATCGGCACCGGTGAGGTCTGCGACGCCGACGAGGCCAACCGCGTCTGTGGGATGATCCGGGAGACGGTGGCGGGCATCTACGACCAGGAGCTGGCCGACAACATGCAGATCCTCTACGGGGGCTCGGTCAAGCCCGACAACGTCGAGGGCCTCATGGCTCAGGAGCACATCGACGGCGGGCTGGTCGGAGGGGCTTCGCTGGATGCGGAGTCCTTCGGCACGCTGGTGGAGGTCGCGGCCGCAAGCGCAAAGTAGCGCCGTCGCCCAGGGATACGTCAGGGCGAGAGCCGCTGGTCCGGCTGCCAGCGGCTCCGCCGGTTCTGCCCTCTGGCCCCGGGAAGCGCCCGGTGCGGCCCCAAACCAGGCAACCACTGGGGGCGCGGGCGCCCTCGCCCGCGCACCCCACCGACACGTCGAACTGGCACCCACGCGCCGCGCAACAGATGCTTCTCACCAGGAGAGCTCGAAGAGCGTCGGTATCTGCGATAGCTTGGAGGTCGCGGCCAGGGCCGCCTGGTAGCAGATCTGCTGGTGCTGCAGCTCCATGAGGGCGCCGGCCACGTCCACGTCCTCGGTATCCGAGAGGATCTCACGGGCCGCCACCTCGGCGTCGGCGGCCGACCGCTGAGCATCCTCCATGCGCTGCACTCGCGCTCCGAGCACGCCCCGCTGCTCGACGACGTGATGGTAGAGCCGATCGATGTCTCCGGCCAGACGAGTCACGGCGGTGTCATCACCGGCCTCGATGGCCTCCGCGAGATCGTCCAGGAGCGTGAAGAGGTCGCTGTCCACCCCCGGAACGGGACGCGTGCCGCCCGCATCCGTGAAGTTAAAGAGCCGGTCGCCGGGAATGGTGACCTCCAGGGGCCGTCCCGGCGCCACCCACAAGTCCATGCCCTCGGAGTCTCCGCTGTAGACCACGCCGCCGGCCGTCTCGGCGAAGGGCTTCGTCTGGCTGAGCTTGCCGGCGAAGATGTACTCGCCCTGCACCATGGTATTGGCCTCATCGAAGATGCGGTTACGGTGGCTGCGGACCATGGTCGCCTGGCTGGCTCGGGCGGCCTGGGTCAGTCCCGGCTGCGTGCAGGCGAGGGCGATGTCCCTGACGCCCCGCAGCGCGACCGCCATGTTGTCGAGCGCGTCATCCGCAGGGCCGGTCAGGCGTATGGCGCGCTGGAGGACCTTCTGGCGGTTCAGCACGTTCGCAAGGTCCGCGCGGGCGTTGATGATCGCCCCCACGGCCACCGGGTCGTCTGAGGGCCGGGTGAGGCGCTTTCCCGAGGAGAGCTGGCGGCTGAGGCGCCGCAGATCCTGCTGGGCCCGCGCCAGGCTCGCGGCGACGTCGGCGTTGTACCCGCGGGTGGATACGCGCATGATCGGCCTCCGGGTGCGGCGTCAGCGACGACCTGCGAGCGACGGGCGACGAGCCACGGCTAACGGCTGTCGCGTGCAAGCTGCGCGTCGAAACCTGCCAGCTAACGGCCACGGCGACGACAGCAACGCGCGCCTCTCTCGGGCGAGCGGCGGTACGACGCGATCAGGTGCCGCGCCGTCTCGTTGGTCGTTTGCCCAGCCGTTTGGAGGGGACGGACTCCGCCTGGGCCCGGCCGTCGTTGCAGCGATCAGCTACCAGCTCGGGCACGACAAACACGGGCGCGTGGCGCTTCCTCGGGCCTACTTGAGCCCGATGACCAGGTCCATGAGCTCCAGCGCCGTCGACATCAACCGACCCGCCGCCGCGTAGGCCTGCTGGTAGCGGATCAGCTCCAGTGCCTCCTCATCCAGCGAGACCCCCGACCGGTCCATCTGCGCATCCTGCAGGTTCTGCACCAGCGAGTCCCGGCTGTCGAGACTGACCTGGGCAGCCTCCGCCTCGATGCCCACCAGGGAGATGAGCTCGGCGGCATACTGCGAGAGCGTCGCGGTGCCGCCGGAGAGCAGCCGGCTGTTGCGCAGGTCCTCGATGGCCAGCGCGTTGGTGCCGTCGCTCTCCACCACGGTCGATTGCGCGGCCCCGATGAGCGAGGGATCGCCGACGATCTCGTCGCGCACGCGCAGCGACGCCGCCGGCCGCGTGGGGTCGTACTCGAACAGCTCGGGGGCGGGGTCGCCGCGCAGGTCCAGGCCGGCGGTATGCTGCGCGTTGACCTCATCGGCCAGCGTCTGAGCCAGCGTGTCGAGCCGCTGCAGGTACTCGGGGATGTACTCGTCCCGCGCCTGCAGCCGGCCGGCGATCTCCCCGCGCAGTCCATGCGGGGAGACCTCGCTACCGAGGCTGACCAGGTGCATCCCCGGCTGGGCGGGGTCGTCCACCAGCGTCAGCTCGTTGACCCGGTCGTGCTCCACGTAGCGCCGGCCGCCGATGAGGACGTCCACGATGCCGTTCTCCTGCTGGAGGAC
>JBNGDZ010000382.1:0-5227 GCA_049975765.1 Armatimonadota bacterium | reverse complement strand
TGGTCTTCGCCGCCCTGGTCTTCGCGGGGATGATGACCGAGCCGTGGGCGGTGCTCACCACGGTGGAGGCCTTCGCGCTGTTCTGCATGGTCTCGAGCGGTGTCTACCTGATCAACGACATCCGCGACGCCGAGGAGGACCGCAGCCATCCTGAGAAGTGCAGACGCCCGATCGCCTGCGGCGACCTCTCGCCCGCGATGGCCGGTGTCGCCGCCGCGGTGCTGGTGCTGGCGGGCATAGCCGGGTCCTTCGCCATCAATGTCGGGCTGGCGTCGGTGACCATGGGCTACTTCGGCCTGCAGATGCTCTACCAGTTCGCGCTCAAGGAGACGGTGATCCTCGACGTGTTCGCCATCGCCGGCGGCTTTGTGCTGCGGGCAGTGGCCGGGGCGGAAGCCCTCGAGGTGGTGATCTCGCCGTGGCTGCTGATCTGCACGCTGCTGCTGGCGCTGTTCCTGGGGCTGGGGAAGCGGCGCGGGGAGATCCTGCTGCTGGAGGAGGGCGCTCACAGCCACCGCAGCACGCTCGGGAAGTACTCAGTGGAGATGCTTGACCAGCTCATCGCGGTGGTGGCCGCGGCCACGCTGATGTCCTACTGCCTGTACACCATCTCCGAGCGCACCGTCCAGCAGATGGGCGACACGCGGCTGATGTACACTATTCCCTTCGTTATCTATGGGCTGTTCCGCTACTTCTACCTGATGCACAGGCAGGGGGCGGGCGGCGCTCCCGACCGCACGCTTCTGACTGACAGGCCGCTGCTGGCGAACGTCGCAGCCTACGCGCTGACCGCCGCGCTGCTGATCTACACCGCCAACGGTCCGGGGTAGGCACGTGGGCCGGGCTGGATCCGCCGGCGCGAGCTCGGCCCGAGACCGCCTGGTCGGATCGCAGGGGAACACTCGCATGAGCCTGCCGAGACCCAACGGCCCGCTGAGGATCCTCGCCCTCCTCCTGTTTGTGCTGGCAATCGGCTTCCTCGTCGAGAACGGCCTGGCGAAGGCGCTGGTGCGCGCGAACACCTATGACTTCGCGTGCATGTACAGGGCCGGACGCGGGCTCTCCCAGGGCGTCAACCTCTACTCAGACGAGGAGATGGCGCGGGTCGCCCCGGATGCTCCACCCTCCGAGGGCGTGCGCTTCGTCTATCCGCCGCTCAGTGCCTGGATGTTCAGCCTCCTCGCCTGGATGCCCTACCCCATCGCAACGCGGCTGTGGACTCTCATCAACCTGGCCTGCCTGGTCTACGTGGCGTGGGCGCTGGCGCCGCACTTCCTCCGCGGCCTCTCAGGCGACACCAGACTCGTCTGGGCCGGCGCGGGCGCGCTACTGCTGGCGAGCTATCACTCGGTCGCCGACGCGCTGCAGGTGGGCGAGCCGGAGTTCATCTGCGCCGCGCTGATGATCCTGGGCTTCAACTACGCGGGAGACAGGCGCGACTGGAAGGCCGCCGCTGTCCTGACCCTGGGCACGTTCTTCAAGCCCACCGTGGCCGTGGTGCCGCTGTTCCTGCTGCTCAAGCGACGCTGGGGGTTCGTGGCCCGATGGGCAGTCCTGATGGTCATCGTCCTGGGGCTGTCGATCGCGGCCTTCGGGCTGGAGCTGCATCTGAATCTGCTGCGCTACTTCCAGGACCACAACCTCATCCCCATCCACTGGGTCGCCTTTCAGGACGCCGTGGCCTTCTGGGGCCGCCTGCTCGTGTGGGAGCACGCGCCCTTCCCCCAGTACAGCCACCTGGCCGGGCCGCTGACCTTGGCCACGCAGATCCTCCTGGCGCTGCCTCTCCTCCTGCTGCTCCTCAGGCCCTGGGAGGCCGATGACAGCCGCCGGATGCTGGCGGAGCTGTCGCTGCTGATCGTGGTCGCGGTCATCGCGCCCAACCTCACCGGCGTACACGTGCACTTCCTCATGGTCTTCGGCCTGGTCGCCGCCGCGGCCTGGCTGCGCGAGGACTGGCGCACCCCGCAGCAGTTCTGGGCGCTGGCGGTGACGTGGGCGGTGGCGTACTGCCTGATCGCCCTGCCCTTCGACTACCGCGCCCCGGAACTGCGCCACGGGCTGTTGGTGCTGGCCATCTCCACCAAGTTCTACGGGGCCGTCGTGCTCTGGGGGCTGCTGACATATCTGCTGGTCCGCCCGGCTCCGTGCGAGGTGAGTGACGCCGCGGGACAGGCAGAGGGGCGCGAGCCGGGCATCTCGCGCCCCTGAGTGGACGATGACGTCTGCCGGTGCTCGTCAACGCCCCGCGGTGGATGAGCGGGAGGGAGGAGAGGCGGTCGCCTCGCGACGCCGCGCCGTAGGACTCATCCACCGCCCTCGGCCACCCTCGCCGGTGGCTATGGCCGACGGACCCCAAAGGTGGCCGGAAGCCGGTCAAATCCTCCAGCGTCTACCGGGGTGATCCGCCTCAGACCGCCGTGTGGTCTGAGACGGGCCGGTCCGTCGGGCCTTCCACTGGCGCCATCGGCGCGGGGCCTGCCGAACTTGAGAGGCCCGCCCGCTCCCCCCGTACCTGTTACACGGAGGTCTGACCTTCGAGCCATGGAAGTTACATGCCGACCTGCCACCCGGTCGTCCGCCGCGACGGCGGAGGTCAGGCCGGGCGCGCCTCTCTCGACGCCATCGCGGAGACGCTTGCCAGCGCCTCGCGAACCGCGTACACTTCCACGGCCATGGACCTGTTCTACGATGTCTCGTACAACGAGCTCAAACGCTGGCTCGAGGAGCGTGGCGAGCCGGCCTACCGCGCCGAACAGATCTTCGAGTGGGCCTACCGGCGCATCGCGGGCTCCTTCGAGGAGATGACGAACCTCCCCAAGGATCTGCGCGCCGCGCTGGCCGACGACCTCACCATCGGCCCCTTCGGGCCCGTGGCCGAACAGGCCGATCCGGAGGCCCACAAGATGCTCCTGGCGATGCCGGGCGGCGGCGAGGTGGAGTGCGTCGCCATGCGCATGTCGGGATACACGTCGGCCTGCCTGTCGAGCCAGGTCGGCTGCGCGGTGGGCTGCATCTTCTGCGCCTCCACCATCGGCGGCTGTGACCGGAACCTGACCGCCGGCGAGATCCTCCTGCAGCTCATCTCACTGCGGGCCGCAGAGGGTCCGATCCGCAACGCGGTCTTCATGGGCATGGGCGAGGCCTTCCACAACTACGAGGCGGTCTGCGAGAGCATCCAGCGCATGACCGATGAGCGCGCCATGGGCATGTCGCCGCGGCATATCGCGGTCTCCACCGCCGGGGTGGTGCCGATGATCCACCGCTACGCCACCGAGGGGCCGCCCACGGAGCTGGCGGTCTCCCTCGGCTCGGCGAAGCAGGAGACGCGCGACATGCTCATGCCGGGGGTCTCGCGCTGGGACCTGGGCGATCTGATGGCCGCCTGCTACGCCTTCAGCGAGGCCCGCGGCGGCCAGCCGGTGACCTTCGCCTACGTGATGCTGGCCGGCATCAATGACCAGCGCCATGACGTGGATCGCCTCAAGCGCCTGCTGGCGGCCCAGCCGCATCACCTGAACCTGATCCCCTACAACGAGGTGCCTGAGTGCCCCTTCGAGGCGCCCGACGAGGAGACTGTCAGCGACTTCTACCACCGCTGCCGGGAGGCGGGGCTGAACGTCTCGGTCCGCCGCAGCCGCGGCCAGGCCATCGACGCCGCCTGCGGCCAGCTCCGGCGGCGGACGTCCCGCTGACAAGTGGCGGTGCATCCATCATCATCGCCCCGTGACTGTTACAGGGCCGCGACGTTCTGGTGATCTCGTCATGGCCGGGGAGGTGGCGCGCCTGGCGCGGGGAATAGCGTGAGAAATGGGGGTAGCACTCGTACTGCAGGCTGTAGGTCGCGGGAGCTGGCTCCCATGGACGGGACGTCAAGTCCGCCTGCACGCAGGGCCGCCCGCACGCGCGAGACGCGCGCCCGGCGTCCGGCCCTGGCGCGGATTCTGACGTGGCTGAGCATTGGACTGCCGGGTCTGCTGGTTCTGGCCCTCCTGGCCGAGAGGGCCGACCTCCCCAATCTCACTCCGGGCTTCGACCTCTCCACTGCCGTCATCGTGCTCGTCGCGGTGGGCCTCGCTGTCACCGGCCTGGCGATCACGGTCGTCGGCATCCGCGTGGGCAATCGGGCCCTGCGCCTGCCGCTTGCCAGACAGCGGGACCCAGCGAGATGGGCCGAGGTCACCTTCAACGCCCGGCTGCGCGCGGCATGGCTGCTACTGGTGGGCAGCGGCCTCCTGGCTCTGGGCATGGCGGTGCTGGTCCGTCGGCTCGTCCTCCCCGGATAGCGCTTGTGCCCCGCTGCACATGCGGTACATATAGATAGCGCGGCATTGCTGGCCGCGCCATGCTCTGCCCTGCGGTCGCCGTAAGCGTGCCTCTGCCACTAACGGGAATTGGCTGCCGGGGCAGGACTCGAACCTGCGATAACTGGTCCAGAGCCAGTCGTGTTACCATTACACCACCCGGCAGCACTGGCAATATGGTACGCCATCATGGTCGCTGCTGTCAAGCATGATCGCGGCGGTGGCTTGGTCGCCCGCGGGCCGGCTTCCTGCGCTCCCGCCGAGCGCCCTCAGCCGGCCCCTCCGCTGTGTTCCCGGCTCCCGCCGTTCCGTGGCACGGACCCCTGTCCGTGCACCGTCCTGCCATCGGCGCAACCGGGACGGCAACGGCGGGCCGGACGGTGGTCCGGCCCTCCATGCGCACAACACTCGTAGTGAGTTCCGCTCATGTCGAGCCGAGCAGCTCCAGGAACCGCTGGGCGTCCTCGGCGCGAGAGACATTGTTGAACATCAGCCAGGTTTGGTCCCCAGCGCTGCACATGTCCAGCAGCTTTCGCAGGTCATCATCGGTGTACTCGTAGTAGTAGTCGCCGATCCCGTGCAGCCGGAGGTAGCGCGGCCCGTCGGTCACCGGCTCGTCCTGGAAGGGGTCCACGCAGTGGATCAGCCCCAGCTCCTCGCACAGCGGCGCGATCTGCTCCGGCTGCCAGTCCCCGCGCGGCTCCCAGGCCAGCGTGTAGCCGCCGCGGTCGATGGCGGCGAAGAAGTCGCGCATGTGCTGCATGTTCTCGCTGGTGGGCTCGAAGCTGGCGGGGCACTGGAAGAGGATCACCGTGGCGTCGAGCTCCTCGGCGATCTCGACCGTCCGATTCCATGCACCGATCACCTGTCCCGTGGGCCGGAAGCTGCCGTAGAACTGCGCCTCATCCTCACCGATCTCAATC
>JBNGDZ010000381.1:0-5229 GCA_049975765.1 Armatimonadota bacterium | reverse complement strand
CTGTCCCTCTATGACCACCTCATCGCCTGGGCTGACGCCCGAGACGATCTCGACCCGTCTCTGGTCCATCAGGCCGGTTCTCACCGGAGTGCGCCGGACCCGGTCGCCCTCCACGACGAACACGAAGGTGTCGTCGTCCTCTAGTACCAGCGCGTCCCTGTCCAGCAGGACGGTGTCGGACTGCCGCTCCACGACCACGGTGGCGCGACCGAACATCCCCGTGTGCACCGGCGCGCCCGCCGGCGTGAAGCGCACTCGGGCCGAGCCGCTTCTGCTCTCGGTCGCCACCGCGGGGTTCACCGCCGAGACCGTGCCGTCGAAGACCATGTCCGGCAGCGCATCCAGCGTGACGGTGGCATGCTGACCGACGTGCAGCTCCTTGACGTCGGCCTCGCTGACGCTCACCTCGACGTAGACCAGCTCGTTGTTGACGATCGTCAGCAGCGGGACTCCGGGTGACGCCGCCTCGCCGGGGTCCACCAGCCGTCGCGAGATGGTTCCCGATGCCGGCGCGACCACCGTGTGCTTGCTCAGTTGGGTCGCCACCACGTCGTGGGCCGCCTGCGCCTGGCGCACTGACGCCGCCGCGGCCTCAGCCTGGCTCCGCTGCAGGTCAACCTGCTGCCGGTCGGCTATGGCGGAGCGGAGCTGCTGCTCGGCCTGCTGGACCGCCTTCTCGGCCACCTCCACCTCCCGCTGAGCCATCTCGATCTGGTCCCGCCCGGCCTCGGCCAGTCGCACCCGCTCCTGCGCGGTCTGAACGGCGATCTCGGCCAGCCGAACTTCCTCCGTGCGCGCCCCCTCCTCGACCAGACTCAGCGCCTCCAGCGCCTGAGTATGCTGCTGCTGCGCCACCTCATACTCGGTCCGGATCTGGTCCATCTGGTGCTGGGAGATGACGCCCTCGTCGAGAAGGCGCTTGTGGCGCTGGAAGGTCTGCTCCGCCAGCTTGAGACGGGACTCGGCCTGCTTGACCTGCGCCCGGGCCTGCCTCAGCTCCTGCTCCCGCGCCCCGGCCTTGATCTCCTCCAGCCTGGTCTCGGCGCTCTGAAGGCCCTGTCGGGCCTGCTCGATCTCGGAGTTGACGCGCTTCTCCGTCATCCGGGCGTTGGCCGTGGCCGAGGCCAGCCGCTCGCGCGCCGATTCGACGGCCGCCTCGGCACGCTTGACAGCGATGGCGGTCTGCTCCTCGGTCAGCCGAACGCTCCGGCGGGCCTGCTCCAGCCCCGCCTGAGCCGCATCGACGCCCGCTGCGGCCCGGCTTCTCTCGCTGGCGACCAGCTCGCGATCCAGCGTCACGATGGGCTGGCCCCTCCGTACGTGCTCGCCCACATCGACGTGGACCCGAGCCACCTTGCCGCTGACCTCCGCCACCACGTCGGCCTCGGTCTCAGTCTCAACCGTGCCGGACAGCTCCAGCTTCCGCTCGATGGTGCCCAACACCGCCGTGGTCACCGCCACCGGGGTCGCCGAGACCTCGTCGGCCTCGGCGCCGGAGGCCGGCGGGCCTGCGCCCTGCCGGCCGCAGCCGTACACACCCACCGCCACAGATGCGATCGCCATCAGTGCGAGCGCGTGCCAGCGCCTCATTGCGTCTCACTCTCCTGCTCTGGCAGGTCCATGATGCCCATGGCCTTCCGCAGCCGCGTCACTGCAAGCTGCAGGTCGTACTCCGCGTTCACGAGGCTGGCCTCCGCCGCCGCCAGGGCGGTGTCGGCGTCAATCACCTCGATGCCGGCCGCCAGGCCCTCGCGGTAGCGTAGCTGCGCCATCCGCCGCCGCTCGCGGGCCTCGACGACCCCCTGCTCGGCGGTGTCGATCCGCTCGGTCGCCTCCTGCATCGACAGGAACTGCCGGACGATCTCAAGCGCGATCTGCTCCTTGGTGCGCCGCAGCTCCAGCTCAGAGGAGCGCACCGCGGCCCTGGCGGACCGCACCTTCCCGTCGCGCGCGCCACCGTCGAAGATCGGCTTCTCCGCGACCACGCCGATCTGCCAGCTCTCGTCCGTCCCACCCAGTCCGCCGGCGGACTGCCGGGCGTACTCACCGGTGAGCGCCACGGTCGGCCTGAGGTCGCGCTGGGCCAGACGCAGGTTCATGCGCGCAATGCGCAGCGCGGCTTCGCGGGCCTGCACCTCCGGGCGGTTCGCCCACGCCCGATCGATCAGCGCACGCATCTCGCCCTCAGGCGTGCCCGGCGGCGGAGCCTCCACCACCGTCAGGGGGGTCTCCTGCGGCAGGCTCAGGATGCTGCGGAGCTGCGCCCTGGCCTGCTCCACGCCGGTCCGGGCCGATATCAGCTCCTCCTCGGCCCGGGCCAACTCCGTGCGGGCCTGCACCACGTCGAAGTTGGGGACCATGCCCGCCTGCTCCATGACCTCGGCGTTGCGCACGTGCTCGGTCAGCGCCCCGACACGAGCGGCGGCCACTCCCGCAAGCTGCGTTGTGCGCAGGACCGCATAGGCGGCCTCCTGTGCGCCCAGGGCCACGCCCAGGCGCGTCGCGTCGGTGGCCGAGCGGGCGGCAGCGATGCCCTCGCGCGCCAGATCCACCCCCAGCTCCGCGCGCCCACCGGTATACAGCGGCTTGGTCGCGGACAGAGCAGCCCTGTACATGTGATCCTGGCCGACCGTGACCTCCCGCGCCTGCCCCTCACCGTCCTCGCCTTCACCGCCAAAGGGCAGCTCGAAGCTGCTTACCGGACCCATGCGCAGGGCGGTGCCCGACAGCTTCACGGACAGACCGTCCGCCGCCCGCGCCTCCTCCAGTCGGCCCTCAGCCTCGGGAATGCCCTCGGCCTGGATGCGCACGTTCGTGTTCCGCTCCAGCGCCCACCGCGCCGCTTCGACGGGGCTGAGAACCAGCTCGCCGTCATTGCTCACGTGGATGTAGTCCGGGGCCTCCACCGGCTCCTGAGCCATGGCCGCAGGCGCCAGCACGGCCAGCAGGGCCATGGTCAGCAGACCGCAGTGCCCACTACTCGTCCGATCCGGGCGTGTCATCCTCATCTTCCGCCTCCGCCAGCGTCTGCAGCTTACTGAGCATTCCCGATAGGACATCGAGCATGTCCACCCGGGCCAGGAAGATGCCCTGTTCGCCGGGATGGAGGAACGCCAGCAGCTTATCGCCCGGCTCCAGGCCCATCCGCTTCCGGGCTTCGGCCGGGATCACCACCTGCCCCCGCTCCCCCACAGTCACGGCCCCCATGAAGTCCTCCTGGAGTTGCTCTGGATTCATCCCGGTCGCCTTCTCCCTCGATTGCGGAATGACATGATTCACATGATTTGACTGATTCAGTATACTGATCTGAGGCCACGGATGCAAGCCCCGACGGCAGATCGCCGCAGCTTCAGCATACTGGCCACGCGCGCAGGAAGGCGCCACCGCCTCAGTGTTCGCCGTTACTGACCTCTGGGTCGGGGCGCCCTCGCCCGCAACCGACAGCCTGAGGACGCGCCCGCAGATAGGAGTTCGACCAGCGAGGATGCTACCGGTCGTGCTTCACGCCATTGGCCGCGCGCAGTGTTTCACGTGAAACATTTGTTCGCCAAACCACAACCATCGCTGTGAGCGTGTCCTACTCGAAGATCCGGCCGGCGTCACGCGTGATGGATGGCAAAGCCACGGTCTGCCACTTCGTTCCGCCCGTGATGGACCGCTCCACCTCCGCGGACTGGCTGACCACCCTGTTGGTGATTGGGTCCCTCACACGTAGAGTATAGGTGCCAAGAGCGACCTGGCTGATGTGGAAGCGTCCAGAAGCGTTGCTGGTGGCCTCGTAGAGGACCGTGTTCCCCTCGGCCAGTACCACCGGCGCGTTGGCGACCGGGACGGTGTTCATGGCCGTGGTCATGCCACCCGCCCGCTGGATCACCTCCCGCTGAACGACGCCGGATATGGCCCCGAGGTTCAGGTAGGCGTAGATGAAGGCACAGACACCGAGGACGATGACCACGCCCACCGCGGTACCCGCCCGCTCCTGCAGCAGTGGGGCGGCTATCGCGCCCACCAGCGTGATGAGCGCGCTGGCCGGCAGCAGGTAGGCGACGATATG
Organism: Armatimonadota bacterium; assembly: GCA_049975765.1. Lineage (GTDB taxonomy): Bacteria > Armatimonadota > Zipacnadia > Zipacnadales > UBA5352 > JAYENL01. Next base: position 1,175 of record JBNGDZ010000381.1, on the reverse strand, counting down.
GGTGTCTGGGGCCAGAAGCCCCTGCCTCCGCAGCATCAGCCAGCAGACGGCGGCCAAGAAGAGCCCGATGGCCGGGGCCTGAAGCGGGCCGCGCCGCGGGTCACGAGCTCCCGCCAGGAGACCGGCCATGACGTAGGTGGGCGGCTGGGACCAGTAGACGTACTGGGCGATGCGCCTCATGACCTCCGCCTCCGTGGCCTGATCGTTGACCAGCAGGCTGAATCCGAACAGAGAGGCCATGACGGCCAGCAGGCCGCCCAGCGTCGCCGCCAGCAGTGCCACCACGGCTCCGCCCTCCTGAGACCTGGCATCCCGTGCCATGACGTCGTGCTGCCTCCTGTGAGCCGCTCCCCACACCGACTCCCCCGCGGTTCATTCGACCTGACGTATCGCGCGCGCCAATGTCGGACGGAAACGCTCGTAGGCCACCGACGCCGTGAGGGTCTGGTGGCCCGCGATGACGAGATGCTCCACGCCCGCACTGGCGGCGACCTGAATGGCCTCCAGGAGCCGGTCGCGCGGATGCGGCGAACCGCCGATCCACAGAACCGACTGCTTGCGATGCCGCCGGGTGGCGGCCTGCAGATCCTCCCAGGCGTTGCGGATCGACGGCTCCATCTCCCGCCCCTCGCTCTGCCAGGGGACGTACACTGAGAGGACGTCCACGGCGCTGCTGTCGGCCAGCGGGGAGAGGTCATCGCTCCCCAGCCCCGCCTCGCGCGCGGTGGTTGACGCGCCGGGCATCACTGCCGATGCTAGATGGCGATCGACGGCCTGGATGGCCGCCGCGGCCGCCAGCAGGAACATCAGCAGGCTGTCGCGGCGGAAGTCGGTCACGGCGGCGCTCATCTCCAGCGGAAGCTGCTGCTGGTGCTCGGCGAAGAACAGGCGCTGGCACCACGAGCAGCGGCAGGCCCATGCTCCGCGGGAGAAGTGAAGCGATGGCTCGTCCCACAGGAACCCGCGGCACTCGAACAGCCACGCCAGGGTGCGCATGTTCGACGAGAACCACTCCAGGAAGGCCGGGTTGTTGGGGCAGGCCTTTTGGGCCCGCCGGCCCCGGCTGTCGATCTGGCAGTTGTGCGGGTGCTCGCGCACGTAGAGGCTGTCGGTGGACGGATCGGGCTCACAGACGTTGCCGTAGCCGAGCGGTACAGCGTAGACCTCCAGCCTCG
>JBNGDZ010000380.1:0-5230 GCA_049975765.1 Armatimonadota bacterium | reverse complement strand
CGCTCAGTGCTCAGCAGCGTGCCGAGGTAGGGCCCCTCACCCAGCTCCCGCTGCCAGCGCGCGAGGTGGGACTCGGGGTCGCCCCGCTGTAGGCCCCACCGGCTGCCCTCGGCCTGCCAGCCGTGCAGCAGCTCGGCCATGGCGGCGTAGGCGGGGTGGTCGATGCCGAGCCCGTAAACGCGCACCCCGTCGGCATACTGGTGGGCGATCTCCAGCTTCTGGACAGCGTCGCGGACGATGTGCTCCTCGGTGGGGTTCTGCTCGTCGGGCGTCAGCACGCCCCATCCGCGCTCGTAGTACCAGATGTAGATGCCGCAGATGACCGGATGGTCGCCGGCGATCTGGCGCACGCGTTTGAGTTCGTAGCGCATGACGTCCCCGTACATCTCGAAGCTCTTCGGATCGTAGCCGGGGATGTACTCGTAGGGATAGCTGTCTGCGCGGTAGTGGAAGACGATGCCGTCGAGGTACTGACCGCGCGTCCCGAACAGCTCCTCGGTGATGCTGCCGTAGTACATCAGCGGGACGAATGCCAGACGTGGGCAGATGGAGCGCCAGCGACGGGCCATCTCCGCCAGCATCTCTGGCGTGAAGAAGCCGCGGTTGTAGGGGAGGAAGTCGTCGCAGCCGAAGGCCACGAAGTTCGGATGCTGCTCGGCCAGCCGCGCGAAGCGCTCGGCGGTGGCGTAGTAGTACTCCTGGCGCCTCTCCAGAGGCCAGCGGGCAATCTCCTGCCTGCCGCTGGGCGGGGAGAGCGTGGCCCACACATCCAGGCCGACCTCGGCGGCGACCTTTATGCTGCGCTCCAGGCGCTCGAAGGCCTCATCGTGCCAGATCCCGCCAAGGGCATGCTGGTCCCAGGCGGTGAAGCCATGCGCCTTGATGGCCTCCATGAAGGGCCGCAGATTCTGCGGGTTCTCGCGGAATGAGTAGCCCTGGGTGAACTCGAACTTGGAGACGGTGCCCCGCAGGTGCTGCTGCATCCAGGCCAGGCGCTGGGGGCCTGACGCGGGCACATCCTGCTGCGCGCAAGCCCACGGAAGCGCCACCAGCGAGAGGCTGATCATCGCCGCGATCCTCATGATCTGCACCTCGGAAGGGCGTCGGTTCGGTCGAACCATCCCTGTGCCGGAGGCCCTTCGCCGACGAGGGCCCTTGACCTGCGGCCAGGGCCGCGAGCCCCCTATCTTCCTTTGGAGCAGCCCCACCGTGGTCGGGGAAGCCGGCGCTCTCGCCGATACCCACGCGTGCGCAGGTCTGCGATGCGCTTCCGCGAACACACCTGACGGAAATCGAGAGACGCTGCACCCGCACCCGGGAGGCAGAGAGCGATGAGAGGCGCGAGCACCTGTGCGATCTGTTCGCTGGCCGCGTGTCTGCTGGCGCCGGCCGCAGCCGACCCGCCCCTGGCCGTGGCCATCTACAGCGACGGGCTGGGCGGCCAGGCGGTGGCCGAGGCCCTCGCCGAGCGAGAGGACATCACGCCGACGGTCGTCGAGCGCCTGGAGGCCGAGTCGCTGCTGGGCTTCGACGCGCTCTTCATCGGCTCGTGCACCCTGGACCGCCCCGAGCAGCTCAGGGCCCTTGGGGTGTTCGTGCAGTGCGGCGGGGGGCTGATGCTCAATCACAGCGCGTGCGGCCGCAATCAGCCCGCGACGCCCTTCCCGGAGATCGCCGCGAAGGTCGCCGGGCGGCGCGAGGACACGGTAGTGATGCCGCGCGCAGAGGCGCACCCGATCATCGAGGGCCTGCCGGACGAGTTCGAGCACGCCTACTACGATCACCTGCTGCTGGAGCCCGGCCCTGAGGGCACCGCGCTGGTGACCGATCGCTCTGACGCGGCGGTCGTGGTGGTGGGTGAGATCGGCGAGGGTCGTGTGGTTTTCAATGGCATGATCCCCGGCTACTGGTACGATCCGGCGACCTACGCCCAGGGGGAGAGGAGCCCGAGCGGGGCGGAGCTGCGGCTCGTGACCAACGCCCTGACCTGGGCCGGCGCCGGGCGGCTGAGCCAGCGTCCGCAGGAGGAGATCGCCGCGACGCGCGAGCGGCTGGAGGGGCAGATGGAGCTCGAGGAGATGCGGCGGCTGCTCCCGGATGATGCGTGGTTCGGTGGGGAGATGCTCCGGGGCAGCTACCTGCCACGCCCGCCGGTCACGGAGCTGGACGGCCGCTTCTTCATCACCTACGACTCGATGACCTGGCGGGGGTACGACATGCGCGGGGCGCAAACGGAGGAGGAGCTGGCGTTCTTCCGCAGCCGCCTGCGCACAGACGTGCTCCAGCTCAAGTGGCTGGGCGTCACGGACATCATCTACTGGACGGACGTCTCAGGCGACCGCGTCAACCACAACACCGATGTGCCCGACTCCAGCGTCAGGTACCCGCACTTCGACCCGCTCGGGATGCTCGTGGAGGTCGCGGACGAGGAGGGCATGAGGGTCTGGGCCGGCTGGCACTCCTGCGCCCGCTCCGAGGAGTTCGCCCACACCTACTGCGCCAAGGACGCGGAGGGGAACCTCTACAGGTATGGGGCGCGCTCCTACGTGGAGGACTTGCTCAGCCCCGCCTGGCGCGAGCGCGTGCACCGGCTGATCGACGAGTACGCGCAGCGATACGGTGGCTCGGAGAGCTTCCAGGGCATCGGCGCCTACGACGAGCTGTGGTTCACCTACGCCGACTTCCACGAGGACGATCTGCGGCGCTTCGAGGAGTTCTGTCGCGAGCAGTTTGGGGAGGCGCCGCCGGCGGATATGGCGCAGCGCCTGGCCCTGCACCGGCAGTGGGATGACACGGAGGACGTCTGGCGCCGCCGCTACATCCTCTTCAAGCAGCAGGTCATCACCGACTACGTGGGGGACCTGATCGACTACTGCCACAGCCGGGGGCTGAAGTACGGCCTGGAGGTTCTGGCGACGGCCCACTACTCGTCGGGCTGGTGCTGGGGGATGGACAGCGTGCGGCTGGCCCGCCTGGGGGCCGACCTGGTGGTGTGCAGCCCGCGCACCAGCGCGGAGGCCTACTACCCGGGCACCGTGCGGTGGGCGCACGCCCACGACGGGTGGGGGCTATATAATACCCACTGCTTCCGGGGCGAGAGCCCCGGCGGCACCTACTTCACCTTCAACCAGCTCTGGCGCCTGATCATGTACGGGAACAACCCGGACCTGCCGCACCAGCTCGCCCGGCACATCACCAACCAGCGGCGGTGGGCGAACGCCCGGTCCCTGGCGCGGGTGGCGCTGCTGCATCACCAGAACGCGCTGCAGATGCTGCTGGCCGACCCCCGGCCGGCGGTCAACGGCGAGCAGGCCATCGTGCGCAGCATCTCCCGCCACCAGCCCATCGAGGTCGTATTCACCCGCGCCACGGAGCTGCACGAGCGCTACCGGGTGCTGATCGCCGCGCCCTACTCGGTCCGCGGCGTGGCCCCCGAGGTCATGGACGCGCTGCGGGGGTTCGTCGAGGCCGGCGGGACCATCATTTCGCTGGGGGCACAGTGGTCCACCTCCCGGCCGGATCTGACTCGGGAGCGCGACCTGACCCCGGAGATCCTGGGCGTGACCTACGCCGATGCGGGCGACGGGGCGCCGACGGCGATAGTGGCCGGCGAGACACGGGTGCCCCTGGCGGTGGAGACCCCGCCGCGCCGCCCGGAGGTCGCCGAGGCCGTCGAGGTGCTGGCGCGCTTTGAGCCCGGCGGCGCGCCGGCGGTCACGCGCAGGGCACTGGGCGAGGGGCAGGTCATCGGCGTTCACCTCGACGTGGGCGCGCTGCTGGAGAGGGGCGAGAGCCCGGAGCTCGCACAATGGCTGTCCAGGCTGGTGCGGGAGAGCTCCTCGCCGGAGGTGTATGCGGAGGGCGAGGGCTTCCGGGTGATGAGCGCGCTGCGCAAGGGCGACTGGCTCGGGGTGGCGCTCTTCCCCGATGAGGTGCCCTCGGTGGCCACGCTGCAGGTGGACATGCCGGCGCTGGGGATCGAGCGCGACGGCTTCCGGATGCTGATGCTGGGCAAGGAGATGGAGATCAGCCTGCCTGGCGATCGATGGGGAGAGGAGGGCTTCTGGCCATCGCAGATGCTCGCCGAGGGCTTCCCGGTGACCATCTGCGAGGACAACGACCGCATCATGCCGCTGCCGGAGGAGTTTGACCTGTCCGCCTTCGATGAGGATGAGGCGTCCTACATCGACAGCGTCACCCGGCAGAACTGGAGCAGCGTCACCGAGGGCCAGGAGAAGCGCACCTACGCCCACGAGATCGTGGTGCTGGCCCCTGGCAATGAGCCGACGATGCCGCGGTAGCGGACCGACGAGCCGGGTCGTTTGCCGGCCCTCCTCCTACTCCGTCACGGGCTCGATGATGATGTCGTCGAGGTGGAAGAGCGCGTCGCCGTCGGCCACGCTCGCGATCACCAGGCGCTCCAGCCGCCCGAACTCGGGGTGCACGTGCGGGACGCTGACCGTCCGGGCCCCCGCGCCGGGCACCTGCACGGTCAGCTCGGTGCTGCCGGGGGCATCGGCGCCCAGCGTCAGGATCATCTCGAGGCGCACCCACTCGTCCGCCGGTAGCTGCGCCAGCGTCTCGCCGGCTGCCGTGAGACTGCCGTCCTGCTGCACGTGCAGCATCGGCCCGCTGAAGTACTCCGCGGGGCCGGTGTCCGAGTACTGGCGCGGGTCGATGTAGAGCTGCGGCGGGCGGTCGCCGCTGAGGCGCAGCGATAGCGCCAGCCTGACCCGGCCCTCCTGGTGGTCCAGCGGGTAGTATATCCGCGGGATCCAGACCTGGCGCAGCTCGGGGGCATCCACGATCTCCAGACACTGCTGCCCGCCGGCGGCCAGCCCATCGGTGACCACGATGCGGGACTCGCCATCGGCCATCACGTCGCCGTGCCGGGGAGGCCGGCCGGCGAGGTCGATCTCGAAGTCCTCGCGCACCGGCAGCACCGGCTGGCTGTAGAGCAGTGGCACCTCGCGCGTCACCTCCGCCTCCAGCGGCCACGACGCGCGCTCGGGGCTCGCGTAGCAGCCGATCTGCGCGGTCGGGATCGCCTCAAAGCCCAGGTCGAAGGCCGGGGAGCCCTCCTGCAGGCGGTAGTCATCTGACGCCGGATCGGCGAACTGCGGGTCAGCCAGGCGCGAGCCCTCGTCGAGGCCGAACGCCATCCACGCATCCCACTCCTCGAACGTCTCGCCGTCGCCCGAGACCGCCGCCGTCCGGCCGTCCTCCACGA
>JBNGDZ010000379.1:0-5242 GCA_049975765.1 Armatimonadota bacterium | reverse complement strand
GGCGCGCATCCGCATTCCGCGTGCAGGCGCGACACAGATCCCCCATGCTCAGCGGCATCGGAACCGCGGGTATCGGCCTCATGATCGAGCCGCTACCTGTCGATACAGATCCACGTGTCGATCCAGCACGTTCGCGATGTCGAAACGTTGTGCGCGTCGGCGGGCCGCCTCAGGGAGCCTCTCGCGCAGATCGGCGTCCCGCAACACCCGTTCCAGACACGCGACGAGAGCACCTGCCTCCCCGGTGGCGAAGACGAGCCCGCTCCGCTCGTGCTCGACCTCCTCGCGGCAGCCGGGGATGTCCGAGACCAGAACCGGCAGCCCGCTGGCCATAGCTTCGATAGGCGCGATGGGGAGGCCTTCCCGATGCGACGCGAATACGAAGACGTCGGCGGCGCAATACAGATCGATCACGTCATCGCGCCATCCCAGAAGCCGGAAGACGTCGCTAACGCCGGCGTCCTCGATGGCGCGTCGGATCCCGGCCTCGTCCTTGCCTGACCCCGCGGCAAGCAGGACAAACTCATGCCCGGTCTCTCGCAGCATCCGCACGGCGTCGATCATCTCGCGGTAGCCCTTGTCCCACGTGAGGCGCGAGACGGTCAGCAAGACAAGTTCGTCCTCGGAGAGCCCAAGCTCCTTCCGCACCCGTCGGCGGCGGCTGAGCCGATCTTCATTATCAAGCCGAAACCGGGCGGTGTCGATGCCCGCCCCCGGCACGTGCACGAACTTCTTCGGCGGGCCGACGCCCAGCGTCCGCGCCAGCTCCTGCTCGGCGCGGCTGACGCAGATGACGTGATCGGCGTGGCGCAGCCCGATCCTCTCGACGGTCAGCCACGCCGCCCGCATCAGCGGATTGAGGCCGCGGTGGACGTAGAAGCCGTGCTGCGTGTAGATGACGTGGCGCGCGTGCCGGCGGGCTACCGGGTTGCCGATGATGCCGCCGAACGAGCAGTGGGTGTGGATGATGTCGTAGTCGCGTTCTCGCAGGAACGCGTTCAGCTCTCGTCGCGCGCGGATGATCTGCAGCGGGTTGAACGTGTGCCCGGCGTTCCAGTCGTGGACCTGGAAGCCCGCCTCCTGCAGCCTGGCCTCGGTGCCATCGGCCTGCGCCATGGCCTCGACGTCGAATCCCTCATCCCGCAGCCGCTCCATCAGCGGCAGCGCGAACCGCTCCAGCGACAGCATCCTGGCTGCGAGCTGCAGGACCCTCATGGCGCTTCGATGTCTTCGGGTTCCTCGCTGTCGCGGTAGTAGTCGTAGTAGTAGTAGTAGTAATAGTAGTAGTACGAGCCGCCGACGGGCCTGACGCGATTCGCGCACAGGCCGATGATGTCAACGCCGAGCTCGCGCAGGTTGCCCAGCGTCTCGCGGCTCGCGCCGCGCCTGGCCTGCCGGCCGACCACGAACAGCGTCTTGTCGGTGCTGTGGCTGATGACGGTGGCGTCGGGCAGGAATCCGCCCGGCGGCGTATCCCACACCACGTAGGTGGCGCGCTGAGACAGCTCCGTGATGACCTCCTGCCCGTGGGCGCTTGCCAGCAGATCGACGGGGGATGGCGGCAACGGTCCCGCGGCGACGAGACTGAGGTTGGCAATGTGCGTGGGCTGGATCACGTCGTCCGGCTTCATGTCTCCGACCAGTAGGTTGCTCAGCCCCGGGTCCTTCTCCAGATCGAAGATGCCATGCAATCGCGGGCGGTGCAGGTCGGCGTCCACCAGAAGGACTCTCTCCCCGGCCCCCGCGAGCGCCGCCGCCAGATTCGCGGCGATCAGAGTCTTGCCCTCGGCTCTGCCGCTGCTGGTGATCGTGAGGCTCGACGCGTTCTCATCCGACATCTCGATGCGGACTGTTGAGGCCAGCATCCGCACGGCGTTCGCGTAGGCGGTGCGCTCCGCGCTATTGTTGCCACCGACCTGGAGCGCGAACGGCTCGGCGGCCTCGATCTCCGGAAGCACGCCGATCAGGCGCTCGCCCAGCACATCTCTGATCTCATCCGGGTCGGCGAAGGTGTCGTCGATCTGATCGACGATGACCGCCGCGAACGCAGCGAACAGCAGCGCGGCGACGAACCCTATGCCGAGGATCGTCTCGTACTTCGGCGAGACCGGCGTGCGCGGCTCCTCCGCCTCCCGGACGAGCTGGACCGGCGCGATGGCCGTGGCCTTCTTGAGCTGGAGGTCGTAGAGCCGCGACAGCAGCGTGGAGTGAACCTCCTGCAGCCCCGTCACCTTGCGCATCAGCTCGTTATACCGGATGTTGCCCTCCGGCACCATCTCCTCCAGCCGCTTCTCCTCCGCCAGTTGCTTCTGCAGCGCCGACTGCCGGGCCCGCAGGGCGTCAAGGTCCCCGTAGAGCTGGATCAGCGTATCCTGTGCGTTCATGTACACGGGGTTCGGCGCGGTGGTCACGGCCGAACGCGTCATCTCCGACTGGCTCCCGAGCTGCTCCTCGAGCCGGTTGATCTGCTCCCTCAGTGCCAGAACCTCGGGGCTGTCCTCGTAGTAGTCCTGCAGCTTCTTCTGCAGCTCCACGTGCAGACGGGAGAGCTGCTGCTCGATGGCCTGCGCGCGGTGCGACGGCTGTACCTCGACCTCCTCGACCTCGCGGGGCTCCTCCTCCAGGCGCTTCTGCGTCCGCTCGATCTGCGCCCTGATTGCCTCCATCTCCACCCTGTTCTGAGCGAGCTGATCCAGGATGCCGATCACGCGCGCTCCGCCGTTCTTCGCCGCGATGTTCACGCCGGTATCGAGGTACTCCTGCTCCAGCTCGGCCATCTGCTCTTCCATGTCGCGCAGATCGCTCTCCACCGTGTCGATCTGGCCCTTGACGTAGTCGATGGCCGATACCGTCGAGCCCGTGCTCCGCTGCCGCGAGTCCTCCTCGTAGATGCTGCCCCAGGCATTCGCGATCGATTGCGCCTGCTTCGGCGAGGTCGAGCGATACGTGAGCGAGATGAGGTTCGCGGAGGCGCCGGGGACCTTCTCGACATCGATGTGCTGCACCAGCGCGTAGGTTGGCAGGTCCAGTGAGAGCTGCTCGCGGACCCTCGCGGCCATCTCGGCCCGCCGGATCAGGCGAATGTGCACGGAGATGTCGCTCTGCAGCGACCGCCAGATGTCGGCCTCCGTGAGGAGCTCCTCGGAGCCGCGCTTGGTCTCCCCGCCGGAGACGAGCATCCACGCGGATGCCTCATACATTCGGGGCTGCACGAGGGCGTACATCACAGCCACCATGAAGATCAGCGCGGCCACTGGGAGCATGACCCAGAGCCGCCGGCGGAAGATGGTGAGCAGATTCCGGGACCCCGCGCCATCCACTGCATCGTTGATAGGCTGCATTCTGTCTTCCATGCTATCTCCCGGGGAGCTCAGATAGAGACGCCCCATGGTCCGGCGCGTCAGGGTCGTCAGCGTAGCTTGGTCTGCAGCGTCACAGAGCCGGTCAGGTCCTCCAGCCCCAACAGGCCCACGCTGGCCGTCCCCCAATCGCCCATGAACCAGCGAAGGCCGGTGTTGAAGTAGTCCGAGTCATAGTCCGCCATCAGGTGCACCTTGTGGTCATCGCCAAGCGCGAAGTCGAATCCGCCGAAAAGCGGATCCAGACGCCCGCTGCCCAGGCCCAGGTGCAGGCGAATGTGGTCCCGCCGCCAGGAGCCGACCAGATACTCGGCCTTGCCCACGTACGAGGTGGTTGTCCCGAAGGTGACATCCTGCCCGCCCACCGCGAGGGCCGGGAACCACTCGCCGCGCTGGCGGTTGAGTCGGTAGTGCACGTTGAAGCTGCGATCCAGGTTGTAGTTCCAGTTGTAGGCCTTGACGTCGTGGAAGAACGTCAGCCGCCCGACCAGCTCAAGATTGGGCAGGAAGCCCGCCCCGATGTACGTCGGCATGGCGTCGGTGCGGGCGGCTCTGACCTTGGAGTGATCGGCGTCCATGTATGATATGCCCGCGAGCAGCCGCGCATCGGGCGCAACGTCCGCGGTCGGAATCCTGATCAGCCCGCTGGTGCCCTCCCAGCTCGGCGCCGCCGGCCATCCCTGCGCCCCGGCCTCCTCGCCGTCGATCAGCCGCTCCCCGTGCTGCTGCACGTAGGCGGGGGAGAGCTCGCCGCGGAAGCTCTCCAGGTCGTGTCGGCCCTGCAGGTAGTCGCCCTGGACGTTGAAGTCCGAGACGTAGTCCGCCCTGAACGCCGTGTCCAGCCGCGGCCGCACCGCCTCCGGCGAGGACGCCCGTCGCGGCCCCAGCGGCACGGACAGCTCGAACATCAGCCCCTCGTCACCGCCCTCGGTCCGCACCGCCCGCGTCTCCAGCACGCTCTCGCCGAATCGCCGCCGCAGCGACAGAGCGAAGCCGCGCTCGCCGCTCTCCAGGAACTGCCCGTACCCCAGTCGCGACTTCAGCCCCAGCTCGCCCCAGTCATGCTGGTAGTAGGCGAAGGCGCTCTCATACTTGTCGGTCGGATCGAGATCCAGCTCCAGGTCCGTTATCGAGCCCGCCACGCCGAACTGGTGCTCCTCAGTGTCCGTGCGCACCTCGCCGTAGTAGCCGTAGAGGTCATCGCGGAACTTGCCGACCGAGCCGGTGGCGATGAGGCCATCCATCGGCCGCCCCACGTAGGTGGCCAGCGCCCGATCCATCCCCGCCTGCTGGTCGGAGGTTACCTGCACCGGGAAGCGCGTGTTCGCCCACACGCCCCGAGCCAGCGTCGTCTCGGCATTCGTCAGCACGAAGTAGTCGCTCTCGAACGGGTCGGCCTCTCCACCGATCTCATACTCGACCGCCGGCCGCAGCAGCAGGTCCGTGCGGAGGAAGCTGTCGTTCCCGCGCGCCAGCACCTCCGCCGGCCCGTCGATCTCCGCCGGCCCCGCCCGCACCCGCCAGTTCTCGGCCAGCGTCTCCGCCGTCAGCATCCCGGCCTGCAGCTTCACATAGTCGGCCAGCGCCACCCGCACGTGGCTGACCACCACGTCGTGGCGCTTGAGCTGCAGCGCCACCGCCGATGGCGGCAGGACGTTCGCGGCATCCTCAAGCGCCGCCGCCAGCGCGTCCATGTCGCTGCGCCAGGTGCGGTTCTCGAAGCTTATCACCCAGGTCTCATCCGCGGCGCGAGCGATGGTTACGTTCTCCAGGCTGTCGGAGACGAGGCGCTGCAGCAGGTCGTCGGCGAGCGTCGCTTCGTCCGCCGTGGGCGCTGGCTCCTCCTCGGCCTCTGAGCTCTCGGTCACTAGGATGACGTCGGC
>JBNGDZ010000378.1:0-5270 GCA_049975765.1 Armatimonadota bacterium | reverse complement strand
GTTCATAACTGTCTCATATTCGACAGCTCTCTTCGGGGCGCGCTTCAACATGCCGATGTGCGTGGGGCGCGACGGTCGCGGAGCCTACGTGGCCAGCAGCCCCTGCGCCTTCCCGGAGACCGTCCGTCAGTGGCGGTGGATCCCGCCGTGGTCCGTGGTCGAGGTCACGGCAGCGGGCACGCGGGTGCACCCACTGGGAGAGGAATCCTCGGGGCACAACGACGACATCGATCGCAGCCGGGCGCGGGAGCGCCTTCTGGCGCTGCTGAGCGGTGGCGAGCCCGTGACGTGTGGGCGGATGATCGAGGCGGTGCGCGGCCTCGCGCCGGAGGGCGGTCCGGTGGTGGCGTATGATCCCACCTACGAGGTGTTGCATGAGCTGGAGTCCGAGGGCCGCGTCGGACGGGAGAGTCGGCAGGTGGCGGGGCCGATCCCCGGCGTGTCCGCGACCTCGTTCCAGTTCACACTGGCCTGAACAGCGCCGGCGGTCGAGACGCCGGCATTGCTTGACGCTGCAGGGACCATCATGTATAATGGCCCGCAAATGAGCAGTCGGGGCTCGTGAGCGGCAGACACGCTGACAGCATTGAACGCCTGCCGGATCGGAGCGCCATCTGATGGTTTCGCCTGTCGATGTGCTGTGCCTCGTGCTCTTCGTGGGGTTGATGGCGCTGGAGGGCAGCCGGGGAGTCATCCCGGCGCTGATTGACTTCCTGTGCATCCTGCTGGGGCTCATCGGAATACAGCTGGCCTACATACCATTCAGCGAGCAGATCGGGCCGCCATCGTTCGCGTATCTGATACTGGGCATTGCCGTGCTGCTCGTCACAGCAGGCGTCGCGCTGTTCATGTCCGCCCGGTTCAAGGTGGATGTGACTGCGGCGGAAGCAGCGGTCGGAGCGTTCCTGGGGCTATGTACTGCCGCCGTCATCAGCTATGGCCTCTTCGAATATCTCGCCATCCGCTATGGGGCTCACGCGTCGATCATCAAGGACTCCGTCCTGAGCTGGCAGCTCTATGAATTCAACGGCTACCATGCCTTTGTGAACTTCATGCGAACACTCATGGGTAGGTCGTGACCCCGGCTGATCGCAGCAGGGCACCCATCGCAGTCAGAGCGCAGCACCGAGGTAGTAGGGCCGAGGGTATGAAAGCCAGCGGGGCCGTCCCCGCTGGCCGAGCGGGTGATGCGTAGCGCCGGGCCGGGACGGAGCGGCGCCGCCGTGCTGGGCGTACTCAGAAACGTGGATCGGGAGGTGGGAAGCGCACACGCCGTTGGGACATAGGGCGTTCCGGGCAGGCGGAGGGGTTCGACAACCCGATGACGGATCGAGAGCGCGCCACTGGGGCGCGGGCGAAAAGGCCGGGCAGCCCATAACCGCCCGGCAGCAGACGACGCCAGACGGACTGGAAGCGTGAGCCATCAACCTCCACCGAACGGGCCGAGGTGAGCGGATGGTAAACCCAGCGGAATTCTTTCGGGACGACAGTGTGTCCGGCAGGCACAATCTGACCCTGAGCGAGATGAGCGACGAGGAGCTGGTACGCTCGGCTCAGGAGCAGGACGACAAAGAGGCGTGCGAGTACCTTCTGTACAAGTACCGCAATCTGGTCAGGGCCAAGGTCAAGTCCTACTTCCTCATGGGGGCGGAGCGCGATGATCTCCTACAGATCGGGATGGTGGGGCTGTGGGAGGCGATTAACGACTTCCGAGCCGACCGGCATACGTCGTTCGCGTGCTTCGCGAAGGTCTGTATTCAGCGACAGATGATCTCAGCGGTGAAGGCCGCCACCCGTCAGAAGCAGGTTCCCCTCAACTCCTCCATCTCTCTCGAGGCGGCTCCCGGCGGCGACGAGGACGACGAGCGCTCCCTCTCAGAGGTTCTGACCGCGGTGCCCCAGATGGACCCCGAGACTGAGGTGCTGGGCCTGGAGGGCGAGCGGCTTCTCCAGGAGTCGCTTCGAGAGCATCTGTCGCCCTTTGAGTGGCAGGTCCTGACGGAGTACCGCACCGGCAAGTCATACAAGGAGATGGCGACCGCGCTGGGGTGCAAGATCAAGTCCATCGACAACGCGCTCTCGCGCATTCGCCGGAAGCTCCCAAAGGTCGCGCCCGAGCAGGCGGCGCGACTGGGACGAACCTGACCCGACAACCAGGCGCAGGAGATCGTATCACAGAGGGGCGGGTCGCCCAAGACCCGCCCCTCCGCGCGTAACCGCCCGCGGGGCGGTCGCGCGGAGCGAGGACGCAGGGAGCTGGATCGCCGATGACACTACAGGAGGTCTTCGCGACACTCGACCGGTTCTGGGCGGAGCAGGGCTGCCTGCTCAGCGAGGCCTACGAGCTGGAGGTGGGCGCCGGGACCATGGCGCCGGACACCTTCCTCCGCTCCCTGGGCCCGGAGCCGTGGAACGTGGCCTATGTCCAGCCCTGCCGGCGGCCGGCCGACAGCCGCTACGGCGAGAACCCCAACCGACTGCAGCGCTACTTCCAGTACCAGGTCATCATGAAGCCCTCCCCGCAGGACTTCCAGGACCTCTCCATCGCCTCCGTTAGGGCCCTCGGCATCGACCCCGTGCAGCACGACATCCGCTTCGTCGAGGACGACTGGGAGGCCCCGACCCTCGGCGCCTCCGGCGTGGGCTGGGAGATGTGGCTGGACGGCATGGAGATCTGCCAGTACACCTACTTTCAGCAGGTCGGCGGCCAGCAGTGCAGGCCCGTGGCCGTAGAGCTCACCTACGGCCCCGAGCGGCTGGCTATGTACCTGCAGGGCGTCGAGGACTATCGCGATCTGATGTGGTCGGAGACGGTCAGCTACGGCGAGATGCGGTTCGAGGAGGAGCGCCAGTACTCCCACTATAACCTGGAGCTGGCCGACGTCGAGATGCTCTCGGCCATGTTCGAGATGTGCGAGGCGGAGGCGCGGCGCATAACCGACGCAGGGCTTGCACTCCCGGCCTACGACTACGTCCTGAAGTGCTCCCACCTGTTCAACCTGCTCGATGCCCGCGGCGCCATCAGCGTCTCGGAGCGGACGGGAATCATCGAGCGGGTGCGGCGGCGGGCCTCTGGCGTGGCGCAGGCCTACGTGCAGCGCCGCGAGGAGCTGGGCTTCCCGCTGCTCGACGAAGAGGCCACCAGGGCCGCGAACTGACCCGACCACCATCCTGAGGAGCGACGCGAAAAGATGGCGGATGAGACGGCGGACCTGCTGTTCGAGATCGGCGTCGAGGAGATCCCCGCCCCGGCGGTGCTGCCTGCTCTGGACCAGTTGCAGCGGCTGATCGCCGGCGGTTTGACGGAGGCCCGCCTGGCGCATGGGAGCATCAGCACCTGGGGCACGCCCCGGCGGCTGGCCATCATGGTCCGCGGCGTGGCCGTCCGCCAGCCCGACCTCGAGCAGGAGGTCAAGGGTCCACCGGCGGCCACGGCCTTCGATGATGAGGGCAACCCCACCAGGGCCGCGGCGGGCTTCGCGTCAAGCAAGGGCCTGTCGGTAGAGGACCTGGAGGTCCGCGACACGGACGGGGGCACCTACGTCTTCGCCACGGTCTCCGAGCCCGGCCGTGACGCCCTGGAGGTGCTGCCGGAGATCCTGCGCGACGCCACCTCGTCGCTGAGCTTCCCCAAGACCATGCGGTGGGGCGAGGGGAGCTTCCGCTTCGCGCGCCCCATCCGCTGGATCCTGGCGCTGCTGGGCGAGGACGTCATCCCTGTCGAGATCGCCGGCCTGCAGTCGGACCGCGTCACCTGGGGGCATCGCTTCCTCAGCGACGGACCGGTGCACCTCGATGAGCCCACGCAGTATCTCAGCGCGCTCGAGGAGGCCTTCGTCATCGCGGATCACGAGCGCCGGCGAGAGATGATCGCTGAGGGAGCGCGGGAGGCGGCAGAGGAGGCGGGCGGCCGGATTCGCCTCGACCCGGAGCTGCTGGAGGAGGTCAACTTCATGGTGGAGTACCCCACCGCCCTGGTGGGGCGCTTTGACTCCCGCTACCTGGAGCTGCCCGATGACGTCATCGTGACGGTGATGAGTGGCCACCAGCGCTACTTCGCCGTGGAGGACGCGGACGGCGCACTGCTGCCGCTGTTCGTGGCGATCCGCAACGGCGACGAGCAGGGGCTGGAGACGGTGCGCCGGGGCAATGAGCGGGTGATCGAGCCCCGGCTGGCGGACGCCGAGTTCTATCTCGCCGAGGACCTGAAGACCCGCCTGCCCGACCGCCTGGAGAGCCTCAAGCGCGTGACCTACATCGAGGGCCTCGGCAGCCTCTACGACAAGACCATGCGCCTGCAGCGGCTGGTGGGCTGGCTGTGCGGGCGGGTCACGCAGGTCGAGGAGGAGCACGAGAGACACGCAGCGCGAGCCGCGCGGCTGTCAAAGTGCGATCTGAACACCAACATGATCGGCGACACCAAGCTGGCCAAGCTGCAGGGCCGCATCGGCGCGGAGTACGCCCGGCGGTCGGGGGAGCCCGAGGAGGTGGCGCTGGCCATCGCCGAGCACTACCGGCCCCACAGCGCCGCGGATGAGCCGCCCGCCACCACGCCGGGCCGGGTCGTCGCGCTGGCCGACAGGATCGATCATCTGGCGGCATGCTTCCGGCTGGGCCTGCGCCCGACGGGCTCAGCCGACCCGCACGCGCTCCGGCGCGCCGCGCAGGGCATCGTGCGCATCATCCTCGATGCCCGCTGGCGCGTGGAGATGCCGGAGTTCATCGCCGAGGCGCTGGAAAACCTCCCGGACGTGGACGCGCCGGACGCCGTGGCACCCGAGCAGGCCGCCGAGCAGATCGAGGACTTCGTCGCCGCCCGGCTGGAGGGCGAGCTTGACAGCAGCGGGGTCGGCTACGACCTGGCGCGGGCGGTGCTGGCCGCCCCCTGCCCCGATCTGCTGGACGCCTTCGACCGGGCCCTCGCGCTCCGGGACGTGCGCGCGCACGATGGGGACACCTTCGAGCGCGTGATCATCGCCGCGGAGCGCACCGCCAACATCGTTCGGGGGCCGAAGGCCGAGGAGAGCCTGCAGCTTCAGCCGGAGGCGCTTACCGAGCCAGCGGCGAAGTCCCTCCACAGCGCATTCGCGAGCGCCAGGGAAGCAGTGCAGAACGCTCTGGCGGACGAGGCGGGGCGCGACTACGAGAGCGCGTGGGAGGCGCTGGCGGGCCTGCGGGAGCCCATCGACACCTTCTTCGACGAGGTGCTCGTGATGTCCGAGGACGAGCATCTCCGCCGCAACCGCCTGGCGCTGCTGGCGGAGGTGGAC
>JBNGDZ010000377.1:0-5291 GCA_049975765.1 Armatimonadota bacterium | reverse complement strand
CCCCCGGTGAACGGCGCCGCGCTCGACGCCAGGCCGCCGGTCGCCGAGAGCGACCGCATGCACTTCGCCCCGCCTATGGCCGACCAGCCGCCCGAGCTGGACGGGCGGCTGGCGGAGGATCTCTGGGAGGCGGGGGGCGCCCACCTGGGCAGCTTTCGACTGGGGCTGTCGCCCGCGCCCGCTCGCCATGCCCGCGAGGCCTGGGCGGCGTATGATCAGCAGGCGCTCTACGTGGCGGTGCGCCTGCAGCGAGAGCCGGGCACGGAGCTGCGCGTCCTCACCCATGAGGCGGACGAGGGGGCGATCTGGGAGGACGACGAG
Organism: Armatimonadota bacterium; assembly: GCA_049975765.1. Taxonomy (GTDB): domain Bacteria; phylum Armatimonadota; class Zipacnadia; order Zipacnadales; family UBA5352; genus JAYENL01. Next base: position 4,970 of record JBNGDZ010000377.1, on the reverse strand, counting down.
ATCGAGATGTTCCTGGACCCCTTCCTGACGGGCACGCACTACTACCAGCTCATACTCAACTCCGAGGGCGTCCTCTATGATGCCCAGCACCGTCTTGTGGAGGTGCCTGACCCCGGCGGGTCCGAGCCCGGCGCCACACGGATGGAGCGCCGGACCGATCTGAGTTGGTCGTCAGGTCTGCAGCGGGCCGTGGCCATCGAAGAGACTCACTGGACGGTCGAGATGGCCCTCCCGCTGGCCTCGGTGGGGCTTGAGGGCGCTCCGGCCGGCCACCAGCTCGGCTTCAACCTCACCAGCGCCGACTGGGACACCGAGGAGTATACCACGCTGTCGCCGGTCAGCGACTGGCACGACCCCCGGCAGTTTGGCATCCTGGCCCTGGGGGATCCGCGGGTGCGGGTGAGGGAGCTTGACCTCTCCGGCGTCGGCCATGGGCGGAACCTGCTGCGGCTGGAGTTGGAGCACCTGCGGGGGCCGACCGGCGGCTTCCTCCTGAGTATGACCTTCGAGGCGCCCTGGCAGTGGCTGCAGCGTGAGCGCGCCTTCACCATCGCCGAGGGGGACCTGGCGCGCGTCGGTCTGGTCTTCGACGTGCAGGCTGACAGCGGCCCGTGGAACGCGCGCATTCAGGTTCTGGGCCCGGACCGCCGCCCCGTCTACGTCAGCCGCCGCACCGGCGTGCTGCCCGGGCCGATGCAGGTTCGGCTGGCGAGCCGGGCCTCCTTCGCGGACGGCCCGGCCGTGCCCGTGGTCGTGCGGCTGGGGGTGGGGCGGCTGACCGCTCGGAGGCTGTCGCTGCGCGCTCGGCTGCTGGCGCCCGGCGGGGAGGTAGTGGCCGAGCAGGCCATCGGCGCCGCGGAGGGGCCCGTGATGGCCGCCGTCATGCCGCTGGCGGATCTGGCGCCGGGCATCTACGCCCTGCAGGTGGACGCACTGTCCGATGGTGAGATGGTGGCGTCAGGCAGCGATGCCCTGCGGGTGGCGGCATCGCCGTTCGAAGGGAATTGAGTCCGTCCGGATACACGCGGAGGCTGTGCCATGTTTCACGTCACTGATCGCGGTCGCCTGATAGTCGCACTGACCCTCGCCTGCCTGCTGGGGAGCGCAGCCGGCGCCCAACAGGCCGAGCGCGAGGCCCTGCCCGCGCCGCCCGCCGACGGCGTCTGGCGCCTGGACTTCTGCCACCCGGATGCCCCCGCGGGCGAGGGATTCTATCGAGTGGCGCCGGAGCTGACCTATGACCCGCAGCGGGGGTTCGGCTACCTGGAGGCGGGCGCGGGGGAGCCCTTCGATCAGAACCGGCGCGTGATCCGCGATACGCTCGTGCTCGATGACGTCACGCGCGACGGCATCTACGGCGGGTCGGACTTCCGCGTGGACCTGCCGGACGGGACCTACCGCGTGGTGGTGCTCACCGGTCAGTACAGTCGCCCCGGCGCCAATCGGCCGGACTCGCACTTCCGCGAGTATGAGATCGCGGCCGGCGACCAGGTCCTCTACCAACAGGGCGACTCGCACGAGGAGTTCTTCGACCCGGGCGGCCGCTACTTCGCCAACTACTTCCGCGACTGGCACCCGGATGTGAACCTCTACCGGGCGAACATCGCACGCTGGATCCCCTACGGCGAGGCCGAGGTGGAGGTGGCAGGCGGGGCGCTGGAGGTGACGGCCTCGCGCTACGCGCCTATCAACGCCCTATGGATCTTCCCCGCCGACAGCGAGGCCGGGCAGGCGGAAGTCGCGGAGTTCCGCGCGCACCAGGAGAGTTCTTTCAATGCCCAGTACCCGTGGCTGGCCGAGGAGCCCGAGCGGGGGATGCCGCAGCTGCCTGAGGAGATGGCCGAGGCCGGGGCGGCGGTCTATGTCCGGCAGACGGCCGATGACCTGCGGCCCTCCACGCGGCCCATCGGCGTGGACATGAGGCGCCCCCTGCGGCTGTTCGCCAGCCCCGGGGAGCGCGAGCCGGGCGTCGTCGCAGTCACGCCGCTGAAGGAGATCGCCGGCGAGGTCGATCTCGTGGCCGGCGACCTGCAGGGCGATAATGGAACCACGATCCCCGCCGAGGCCCTCGACATCCGCTACGTGCGCTACGGGGAGTACCCGGTCACCGGCGGCTATGAGGTCCGGCCGCACTTCCTGGTGCCCTGGCGGCCGGAGCGCCTGGAGGAGGGCATCACGCGTGGCTTCTGGGTGGACCTGTTCACCCCCGAGGACGCCCGGCCGGGCTTCTACCAGGGCGCGCTGAGGCTAACCGGTCCCGAGATTGAGCTGCGGGTGCCGGTTGAGGTCCGCGTCCTGCCGCTCGAGCTGCCCACCGCCAGGCTGTACGCGGGCGTTTACGCCGGGGACCTGAGCGGCACCACCTTCCGCCACTATCGCACCATGCACGAGCTGCCCCACGAGCTCGTCTGGACGGCCCTGCGCAGCCGCATGGAGTTTCTGGCAGACCAGGGATTCACAGGGCTTTTCGACAGCCTCGGCTGGTACCCGTTCGAGTTCGGCGCCGATGGACAGATCGTGACCACTGAGACCTGGGACTACTGGCTGAAGGTCTTCGAGATGGCGGACTCCATCCCCAACTTCAGCGACCGCATCTTCCCCTACTACATCGGCGGGCCGCAGATGTTCCCGAAGGTCCCGGAGTTCCTCTCCCGGAGCCAGATACCCAGCATGGAGATCGACGAGATCCGGTTCTCGGACGAGGCCGTGGAGGGGATGTGCCGGCTGACCAGGTTCCTCTACGAGCAGATTCGCGAGCGGGACCTGCCGGAGCTCGTCTTCTACGTCCAGGACGAGCTGGGCAACGACGGCGCCAGGGGCGCGCGCTACGGCCGCGAGCTGCTGAAGGCCATCAACCGCTGCCGCGAGCAGATCCCCGGCGGCTTCAGAACCTGCATCTCCACGCTGCGGGCCTCCATCGCCCGGGAGTACCTCGACGAGGCCGACATCGTCATGCCCAACCAGGCCTACCCCGTCAACGAGCAGACCATCGCGGAGCTGCGCGCGCACGGCTGCACGCTGGGCCTGTATAACATGGGCGCCGACCGCTTCAGCTACGGCTTCTACCCCTGGCGGGTCGGGGCTTACAACCGCGCCCAGTGGTCCTTCAGCTACGATGGGGACTCTCGCGACCCCTTCGTTGCGCTGCCCTCCGGCGCCCGCTACTCCTGCGACTGCCACTTCACCCCGCAGTGGGAGGTCCTGCCCTCCATCGGCATGCTGGCCCAGCGCGAGGGTGTGGATGACTACCGCTACGTGCAGCTCGTCGAGGAGACGCTGCAGCGGGCGGAGGGGCAGGGACCCGCCAACAGCGAGGCAGCGAAGGCAGCGCGGCGGACGGTCGATGAGCTGCGCGATGCTGTGGTCATGGACTACCTGGATCCGGCGAACAACTGGGACCGCTCTACCATGGACTACTGGCGCTGGCGATTGGCGCGGGCGACGATGCAGCTGCAGGCGGAACTGCGGTAGCCCCATCCAGAGCTCATGCCCGGCCCGGCGTACATCGCCATGTTCACCGTCGGGCCGGAATACGTGCCTCGTAGCGCGCCGCGATGGGCATCCGACGGCCCGTCCCGAAGGCCTTCGTGGTGACCTTCAGGCCCGGCGCGGCCTGGCGGCGCTTGTACTCGTTGCGGTTGACCGCATTCACCACCCAGCGCACCGTCTCGCGCTCGTAGCCCTCAGCGATGATCTCCGGCGATGAGAGCCCCTCCTCGACGTAGAGCTCCAGGATGGGGTCCAGCACCTCGTAGGGCGGGAGCGTGTCCTGGTCGGTCTGATCGGGCCGCAGCTCCGCTGACGGGGGCTTCTCGATGGCCGCCCGCGGGATAACCTCGCCATCGCGGTTGATGTGCTCCGCAAGCTCGTAGACCATCATCTTCGGCACATCCGCCAGCACCGCCAGCCCCCCGGACATGTCGCCGTAGAGCGTGCAGTAGCCCACCGCCAGCTCGCTCTTGTTGCCCGTTGACAGCACGATGTGCCCGTGCTCGTTGCTGATGGCCATGAGGATGTTGCCGCGGATGCGCGCCTGGATGTTCTCCTCGGTGGTGCTCGGCGGAGGAGGAATCAGCGGCCGGAGCTCGTCGGTGTAGGCGTGGTAGATCCCGGCGATGGCGATCTCCTCGAGGCGGACGCCCAGGTTCCGCGCCAGGGCCTCGGAGTCGGTGACACTGCCCTCGGACGAGTACATGGAGGGCATCGTCACGCCCATGACCTGAGCCGCGCCGAGAGCGCGCACCGCCACGGCGCAGGTCACCGAGGAGTCGATGCCGCCGGACAGCCCCACCACGGCCCTGTCGAAGCCGCACTTGCGCATGTAGTCGCTGATGCCCAGCACCAGCGCGTCGTGCACCGCCGCGATCGGCTCCAGGGGCTCGTACGAACCCGCGTCGCCCTCGGCCGCGGTATCCACGGTGGCGATCTCCTCCCCGAAGTGCCGACACTGCTCGACCACGCGCCCCCGCGCGTCCAGCACGAGGCTGCCTCCGTCGAAGATCAGCTCATCGTTCCCGCCCACCTGGTTGGCGTAGACAAAGGGAACCCGGTGCTGGGCGGCGTGCGCGGAGATGAGCTCATGGCGCACGCGATCTTTCCCCGCGTAGAAGGGCGAGGCCGAGAGGTTGACCATCAGTGTGGCGCCCTGCGCCGCCAGCTCCGCGACGGGCTGCCGGTGATAGAGGCGCTGGTCCGGCCACAGCTCCGGCGCGTTCCAGGCGTCCTCGCAGATGCTGATGCCCAGCACCTCGCCGCGATACGCCACCGGCCGCACCTCGGGTGCGGGATCGAAGTAGCGGTGCTCGTCGAACACGTCGTAGGTGGGCAGCAGCGACTTGTGCCGCACCGCGACGAGCTCCCCATCCTCGACCAGCAGCGCCGAGTTGTGCAGACCCGCGCCCAGGCGTCTTCGGGTTCGCGTCGGCGCCCCGAAGAGGACGCCCGTGCCCGCGAACTGCCTGGAGGCGACC
>JBNGDZ010000376.1:0-5294 GCA_049975765.1 Armatimonadota bacterium | reverse complement strand
GAGTCAACCAGGTTGCCGCAGAAAAAGAAAACCGCCCGCCGACCGGCGACGGGCGGTAGCTCGCACAGCAAGGATGCGTCGAAGAATGATGGTGCCCTGCGGCGAGCATTCACTCTGATTGAGCTGCTGTGTGTCTTATAACGATGTGGCCCCTGAGACGTTCCCGATTCAGCGTTAAACTTCAGTGACGTCTTAGGACGTCTTAGGGCTCGATGTGCAGCAGATCGTCGTCATCCAGTCCCTCGTCGCCCTCAACCCACTCCCTGACGATCCCCAGCACCTCGTCGGGGCTGAGCGTGCGGCCAGAGAGCTGCCGCCGCAGCTCGCCGAGGCTGCGCGGCTTGAGCCGCTGGCCCGAAAGCGCCCGTTGCAGGTGCGTCAGCACGTCATCGCCGAGCAGCGGCATCAGCGTGCGCGCCCCGACGTCATCGGACAGGCGCAAGAGCTGCGCCAGCTTGCGCACCGTCTCGCCGCGATGCGGGAGGGTCCGGATGTACTCGGCCAGCGCCCGCTGCTTGGCCGACGAGGTGAGGATCTGCACGTGCTCCTGCACGCCCCGGCGGGCCAGATCCTCGAGGTCTTCGGCCGGCCGCAGATTCAGCTCCTCGCCCAGCCGCAACCCGCAGGAGGGGCAGACGGGCTGGCGCTCCAGCGGCTGCGAGAGGTCCATCTCCCTGCAGCGCTTGGCCAGCTCCCGCTCGATCTGCTCGTTGACGTGTCCAAGGTCATGCTCTACCGGCAGGTCCAGGCGGTCAAACGCCGCCAGCACCCGCATCTCCGGCGACGCCCGCAGGCTGTTATAGGGCTCGAACTCAGACTGTCGGTACGCGGAGTTGTGCCAGGCGGCGTAGCGCCGCTTGTAACGCGCGAAGAACACCTGCGTCAGGCGCACAAAGGACTGCTCCTCACCCACCGCGCCCTCGCCCGAGCGGATCATCTCCAGCAGCCGATGGCGCAGCTCCTCCAGGTCGGAGCCCTTCGGCAGCCACAGGTCCTGGCTGGTGAGGTACTCCTGCAGCGACACCAGACGCGGCCCCACGTTGCTCAAGAAGTCCTCCAGCAGCTCCACCACCCGCAGCAGGTCGCGCAGCTTGCTGACCCCGTTGGTGGTCTGCAGGTACGGCTCCGCGCCGTCCAGCAGCTTGGAGAGGCCCTCTGCGGCGTAGGTGTCCGGATCGACGAGCCGAAAGAACCGCTCCACATGGCTCAGGGCCGACAGTGCCTCCCGCCAGGCCGACTGGGGCTGGCCCAGACGCCCCCGCAGCTCCTCGATGCCCTCACGCAGGCTCTCGGCGCGCTCGAGCCATCGTCGCCGGGCACCGACAAGGGCCTCCCACACGGCCGCCTGGGCGGCGTGGTCAGGGTTGGCCACCGCCCGGTCAAAGACGATCCTGCAGACCCGCGACAGGGTCTGCCATTGCTCGTAGGCCAGGAGCGCGGGTCGGGCCACCATCTCCAGGTGGCGCGCCACCGGCGTCGCGATCTGCGAGAGCTGCACCGGCTCATCGTCCTCGTCCAGGGCCATCAGGTAGCCGCGCCGGATCAGCGCCGCGATCAGCAGCTCGAACAGCTCCGGCGGCAGGCCCAGCTCCGACTTGAGCAGGTGCTCGGCGAGGTCGGCGCACGCCAGCGGTCGCCCGCGGCGGGTCTCGGGCGTCTGATCGCGGGCGCGGATGCGCTGCATGACCTCATCGGCGGCGGCGCTCCCGGAGATGTCCAGCAGGTAGCCGTCATCCTCCTGGCTCGCCGCGCCCAGCGGGATCATGACCGTCTCGATCAGCCGCGCCAGCCGGGAGTCGGCCTCCGGTCGCGCGAAGCCGGGGCGGACGAACTCGTCCACGAGCAGGTCGATCTGCTCCCGGTCGGTGATCGGCTGCCGGGGGGCGATCTCGTGGAACTCGGGGAAGACCCGCTCGAAGGCCCACTCCGCCACGGCATCCAGAGCGGTGGCCCAGTCTCCCTCCATTGCCGACAGCTCCGCCTGGGAGACGGCCTCGGCGAAGGGCGCGTAGATCGCGCCGTCGTAGTAGGCGGCGCGCACGATCTCCCGCACCTGCGCGCCCAGTCGCGCCTCTTCCTCCTCCAGCCGCTGCGCCAGGCCCTTCTGGTGCTCGAAGCTGGCCCGCTGCGACAGCAGCAGCCGGCAGGCGGCGCAGTCGCGAAGCGCGTCCAGCTCCCGCTCCTGCAGCGGCCGGGGGATCCAGCACAGCACCGCAGCCGACCACCGGCCGGCCACGGTGTCGGCACTGATCTCCCGCCACCTGGTGCGCTGCGCACCCGGGGACAGCAGGTCGGCGACGTACAGGTGTGCGCTGGCCATGCTGCCGGGGTCGGTCAGCTCCTGCACCCGGCGGTCAATCTCCAGCTCGTCGAGGCGCTGGACGCTCTGTAACGATGCGGAGATCGCCCGGGCCGTGTTGCGCCAGCGCACCTCCACGAGCGGCTCTTTGGCCACCTCATCCAGCGGCATGCTCGGGCCGCAGTGAGCCACGGCGGCCTCCATCAGCCGGGGGTCATCGCGCCCGATGCTCTCCCGCGCCAGCGACAGCCGCTCCCGGAGGGCGTCGCCCAGGGGGGTGTGCACCTCCACGTAATAGACATCCTCGTCCTCGCTGCCCCCGCGCCGGACCTCCACGAAGCGCCCGTGCAGCCGGGCCGCCTCCAGCGCCCCCCGCAGCTCCTCGGAGTCCGACAGCGCCCGACCCGACGAGTCCAGGCCCATGATCGCCGGCAGCTCAGCCACCCTCGGCCATTCGTTGGCAAGACGCAGCGCGATCAGCGTTCGGATGACCCGCCGCAGCAGCTCCGGGTCTGTGGGGTCCACCTCTGCGGCATGAGCCTCGTAGTACTCCAGCGCCTGGTTGAGGTAGGGGCTGGCGTCGGGGTGGGACCGAAGCTGCTGCAGAAGCAGCTCCAAGACCTGCGCCACGGTCAGCGGCTGAAGGTGCGTGCGCTCCGCCAGCAGTCCGGCCTCCTGCGCCCGACGGACGACGGTCAGCAGGCCGTCGGCCCGGCCCAGCACCCGGCCGGCGATCTCCTCGGCCACCCGAGCCGCAGTCGGCTCCAGCGGGAAGCTCTCCCGCAGCTCTTCAGCATCGGGGGCAGCCTCCCCCAGGGCCTCCTGGTGGGCCTGGGCCATCTCCTCCAGCGCCTCGCCCAGCGCCTCCTCATCGGCGGGGCGGATGGCGTCGGCCACCACATGCCCCATGTGGGCCGCCGACAGCGCCAGCCCTCCGCCGTAGAGGTCGGAGATACGCCGGGCCAGATGGGGCTCAACGCCGGGGATCTCCCGCAGCGGCACGCGGAGGCTCGCGATCGTCCAGATCGGGGCGATCTTACCCCGGTGGGCCAGAAACTCCAGAAAGACCAGGTCGCCCTGCATGGCCTTGTCCTCAACGCTGCCGAGGAAGCTGCCGAGGTCGTCGATGAGATAGAGCACCCCGGAGATGTGCTCGTGATCGCACAGCTCCAACAGTCGCGCCATGCGCTCCACCCGCGACTGCCGGAAGTCAAGGGGATAGTTGATGGACTGCGCGAACTGGTGCCCCGCGCGGACCGCCGCCTCCTCGTCGCGCTCCCGCAACTGCTCCCAGGTCTCCGCGCGGCCGGAGCGCTCGGCGATGTAGCCGTCCAGGTCATCCGCAAAGCGAGGTACCACGTGGCGCTCGATCAGCTCCAGCGCGTATGAGTGCTGAGAGAGCGGCACGACGATGTCGTAGGGCTGGCGCCGGAGTTCCCACTCCGTGCGCTCGAAGCAGACGTCCTCCAGCAGCTCGTCGCGGCCGGAGTGCTCCTCCAGCGGCAGAGGCACCACCAGCAGCGGCGCGGACTCGTGCAGCACCCGCAGGTGCTCGGCCCAGCGCCTCCGGCGCCGCGCCAGCCGCTTGCGGGCGCCGTCGCAGCCGGCCAGCAGAAGCAGCGTCCCCAGCAGATGGGTCTTGCCGGAGCCGGCAGGGCCGGTCAGCAGGAAACCGTCGCCCCTGCCGTCGCCGCGCGCGAGGCTGCCCAGCAAGGCGTCAAGGGCCGTCTGCATTTCGGGATCATCGCGGACATAGGCCGACAGCACGTCGTCGAGACGATGTAGCGCCTGCTCGTCCTCGCCGGTGAGGAGGCGCCGCCGCAGCGCCGCCGCATCGCTGAGCTCGAAGCTCTCCTCCAGGCCCTCAATTGTGATCAGTTCCGCGAGTGTCATCTGTCCCTGTTGCTTTCACTCAGTCGAAGGGAATAGGGCGCAACCGCGCTCACCCCAGAGCCGGTCCCAGCGCGCCGCTCGCCGACAGCGATTCCGGGCGACCGCTGGCTGGCAGAGGTCCGCCCACTACCCCGTGTCACCGCAACGCGTCCGCCGTGCTCGTGGAGGGGCCGCCGCGAGCAAGTCCAGCGGTGAGCGGTGCGTTCGCCGAACGCGCCGCTCAGGCTCCACCCCTGCCCAGCCCGAGATCTGGTCGCACCGCAGGCGCCACGCAGGAGACCCTGCGGCGCGGGCGCCCTCGCTCGCGCATCCGTGAGTGCAACGGACTCTCGCCGCGGCATGGGTCACGAGAGCGTGTACTGCTCCCCGAGCGCCGCCACCGCCTCCTCGAAGCTGCTGTGCGTAACCGCGACCGGGCCCCCCGACCGCAGGCCGTCGATCTCGCAGAAGCCGCAGTCGGCGGCGTGCCCGGCGAGCACATCCACGGCCGGCCCGCGCATGCAGAACACGCGGGCCAGGGTCATGGAGCGCAGGTGCGCGCGGGCGACGGCCCTTCGGCCCCGGCTGGCGAACTCCTCCCACAGCGCGTACACGAACACCCGCCAGCTCGGCCCGCGGTGCGACGGGAAGTAGCCCAGGCAGCGCGTCTCCCCCCGGGATATCCAGGTAGCGCCCAGCGCTCCACCCTCCCGCAGGATGCGCAGCGCGCACTGGGTGCTGGAGCGGTCGTGGAGGCGCCACCGGCTGCGGGCATACTCGGCCACCAGCCGATGGGTGATGACGTCGTCGGTCTCCAGCAGCTTCCCGGTGTTGATGGCAGCGAAATCCCGCTCGCTGAGCCCCTCGGGCAGCCGGCCCTGGACGAAGCGCGGATGGAAGATCTCCGACGCCACCGCCATCACGAGCCGCTCGCGACGGGCCGTGGCATACAGCAGCAGATGCCTCGAGTCCAGCGTCCTCCCGGCGGCTGCAATCAGGGCCGGCAGCGGGCAGGAGCGCTCCTCGCCGTCGGCGGCCTGCCGGCACATGACCCGGCGGGCCAGCGTGGCGGCCACGCGCCGGGCACGCTCCTCGTCGGGCGCCGGCACGCGCTCGGCGAGCT
>JBNGDZ010000375.1:0-5300 GCA_049975765.1 Armatimonadota bacterium | reverse complement strand
AGGCGCCGGTCGCCGGCCTGGGCGCCGGGTGGACGGGCCGCTATCGCCTCGTGGACGGCAGCGAGGCCGCCCTGGTCATCGAGCAGAGCGCCGGGGACGCCAGGATCTTCCGGCAGGCCATCCCGATCAGCATCACGCCCGAGCCCAAGACCGCGCTGCTGGCGCAGCAGGTGCTGGGGCTCCAGGGGCGGGCGGAGCGGCTGCCGGATCTCGCCGCGGATTTGCAGGCGCTGCTGGCCGAGGCCGACACCGCCATCGAGGAGTTTGTGCAGGCGAACCTGCAGCGCAGCGAGCCGGTCTCGCAGCAGGAGTGGGCCGAGGCCGCCGGGCGGCAGGAGGCGCTGCTGGGCCACATCTCGGGGCTCTCCTACGTGGTGTGGACGCAGTCCCCGCTGCTTGATCTGGCCCGGGATCAGATGCCGCCCTCGCTGCAGCCCGATCGGACCATCGTGATGGCCGCCTGCGGCAACGAGATTGAGTGCGGTGACTTCATCGTCACCAACCTCTCCGAGGAGCCCTTCGAGGGCCGGGTGACCGTCAGCGAGCTCACGCTCACCAGCGCGGAGGCCCTGCAGGAGACGGACGCGGAGAACCTGCTCCAGAACGCTGACTTCTCGGAGGACGCCGACGACGACGGTGTGCCCGACGGCTGGACGGCCAACGCCACGAACGGCTCGTGGGGGCTGGTGGAGCAACCTGACGGATCGACCGCACTTGTGCTCTCCGGCCAGGGCGAGACGTCGGTCAACTTCCGGCAGACGCTGGAGCTTGAGGCGGGCGAGCAGTACACCCTGGTCTCGGAGATGTCCTGCCAGGACCTCCTCGGGGGCGGCCACACGCATATCATCAACGGCGGCTGGACATGGTCGAAGACCCTCACACCGCTGCCGCCGACCTCCGCCCGAGCGGAGTACGCGACCTCATTCACGGCTCCTGAGTATAAGCTCTTCCAGATCGTGCTGCGTCTCGACAGCGACTCCGGCGGCGTCATCCGCTTCCACCGCGTGCGCCTGGTAAGGGGCGGCGTCGAGGAGGTCGGCTTTGGGCCGGACTGCATCACCATGCACCAGGCCGAGTACCAGGACCTTCGCACCGGCAAGACCGTCGCCGATCCGCTGCCGGTCATGAACGAGGCCCGGACGCTGCGCGTGGCGCCGGGCGAGAGCCGGCAGGTCTTTCTGACCGTGGACACCGCGGCGCTGCCCCCCGGCGACTACATGGCCAGCGTCCGCCTGCAGCCATTCGACCGCACCAAGTCCCACAAGATGGTGCCGATGCGGCTGCGCGTGCTGCCGGTGCGGCTGCCGGAGTTGATGCCCATCAATGTCTTCAACTGGGACTACGCCCGCAATGAGCGCTACGTCGCCGATCTGGCCGCGCACGAGACAAACACCTTCCTGCTGAGCACAAGCCCGCGGATGCGGTTCGAGGATGACGGGACGCCAACCGGCGAGGTGGACTGGGCGAGCTACGACGAGCTGCTGCAGGTGAAGCTCCGCTACGCCAGAGAGCGCGGGGGCATCGTGATGTTCTCCTACGGCATCGTGCGCGACTTCCATCGCGTGATGACCGGCCGCCACGGGTGGGAGTTCATGTCCGAGCCCTGGAAGCGGGCCTTCGAGGCCTGGGTGCTGGAGTTCGAGCGCCACCTGCGCGATGACATCGGCATGCGCTACGAGGAGTACGCGGTGCAGCTCTGGGACGAGGCCACGCACGAGAACGCTGAGATGACCACCGAGGCCGGGCACTTCATCCGGGAGCTCTCGCCGAGGATGCGCCTGTGCATGGATGGGGCCCAGGACCCCGATGAGGTGCGGATGCTCGACCCCGTCATCGACGTGTGGATTCCGCACCAGAGCGCGCTGCTTCGCCGGGCGCACTCCGAGGAGCTGCGGGAGCTGTACGGCCAGCTTAGTGAGCGCGGCGAGCCGGTCTGGACCTACACCTGCTCCACGAACATGAAGGCCCTCTCGCCCCTGGACTACTACCGGCTCAAGGAGTGGCGGGTGTGGGACCTGGGCGTTCAGGGCTCGTGCTACTGGGCCTATAACTCGTGGCGCGGCGACCCGTGGAATGACTTCGACGGCAACATCGCCGACTGCGGCACCATCTACGACGGCCCCGGCAGGCCCATCACCTCCCGCCGCTGGGAGGCCACGCGCGACGGCAGGGAGGACTACAAGGCCCTGCATCTGCTGCGCGAGGCCGCGCGCGCTCAGGGAGACGAGGTGCAGCAGCGCGTGGAGGCGCTGATCGACAGCCTGGTGGCGGAGGTGCTGGCGAACCCCACCGACCTGGAGGTCTTTGCGGCGACGCGGGAGCGACTGCTGGACGTGCTGGAGCAGCACTGCGGCGAGGATCCGCCGCAGCTTGCCGGGGAGGTGGCCTTCGGGGTCACGAATGAGGGTGTTCGCTGCACGTGGACCACGGATCGGCCGGCTGAGGGCATACTCTTCTACCGCGTGCCGGGCGACGCCGAATGGCAGTCAACAGCCTTCGAGACGGCCGAGGCGCACGAGGCCACGCTCGCGGGCCTTCCCGAGCGGCGCAGCGGCGAGTGGTACCTCATCTGGTGGGATGGCCGAGGAGCCACGAGCTTCGACGCATCCGGCCTGCGCAGTGAAGGGTGGTTCTCGACCGGAGGGTAGGCCGCCGTCGCTCCTCCGATACCGCGCCCCCTCCCGGTCGTTGCGGCCGTGTCGCGGCTCGGGCCTGCCTTCCGCCCGCAGGGGTGAGGGCGCTCGCCTCCCATCGTCATCATCCATTCTCGAGCGGTCCGAGCGGAGGATGACAAGCGGCCGCAGACCGGAGGTCTGCCGGCGTTGAGTGGCAAGCAGATGCCTGTCCGTGCTATCGGCGCCGGTGAGAACGGCCAGCAGGACCCGACCCCGCGGCAGGCGAAGGAGCCAACCCATGATGGGTCAGTGAGGTGATCGCCGTGCCACGAAGCAGGCTTGCCATCATTGCCATGCCGTTGCTGATGATCGGCCCGGTCGCGGCGCAGAGCGTGCGCAGCGGTGGGCTGGAGAACCTCTCCATGGACGCCCAGGTGCAGGCCAGCTCCTCAGCGACCGACTTCGACGGCAAGTACGGCCCTCCGCGGGCCATCGATGGCAACGGCGACACCCGCTGGGCCTCCGCCGACGGGGCGGAGCTGCCGCAGTGGCTGCAGGTGACCTTCGAGCAGCCCACCACTGTGGACACCATCGTCATCGAGCAGTCCTCGCTGGCTCGCATCTACGCCAACGCCGAGCGCGTTGAGCTGTCATTCTCTGAGGGCGAGCCGGTGGAGGCCACGCTGGAGGACACCGCAGCGCCGCAGATCGTGCGCTTTGAGCCCCGGGAGACCGGGTGGCTGCGGGTGACCTTCCTGTCGGTGTACGAGGAGAAGGTCTACGTGGGCATCGGCGAGCTGCAGATCTTCCACGACCCGGACAAGGTGGTGCAGCCGGTGATCCCGCCCAGACAGCGCTGGGACAGCCCCGACCTGACGGCGCACGGGCGAGAGGTGCACCCGTGCGTCAACAAGACACCCGGCGACGTGCAGCGGGCGCGAGAGAACATGCAGCGCTACTCCTGGCTGGGCGATTACGTCGAGAACATGCATGCCCAGGCCGACGAGTGGTTGGAGCGCCCTGACGCGTGGATACTGGGGATGATCCCCGAGCCGGGCGCATGCTTCGCATACGGTCGCACCGGCTGCCCCATCTGCGGCGCGAGCTGGGGCACCTGGGGCGGCGCGCGCTGCTCGTGGGACAACCCCGGACACGTCACCTGCGCCAACGGCCATGTGCTGCCCGGTGAGGAGCACCCCGACCCTGGCACCGGCTACGTTGGCGAGGACGGCCGCATCCACTACTTCGTGGGCTCGTGGAATGCCTGGGTGGTCGAGAAGCTGCAGTTCGACGCCCTGCGCCCCCTGTGCCTGACCTATCTGTTCACCGGGGACGAGCGCTACGCGGAGAAGGCCGCCGTCATCATGGATGGCATCGCGGCCATCTACCCCTCCTGCGACGCGGGCTCGTGGGACTACCCCTCCGACCCGCCCAGCGGCCGCCTCAACCGCCCATGGTACCAGGTGGCGCGGGTGCTGGTCCACTACGTGGACTTCTACGACGAGATCTTCGGCTCCCCGGCGCTGGATGAGCCCTCGCTGGTCGATGGCCTCACGCGCCGGGAGAACATCGAGGAGAACCTGCTGCGCAACGGTGCCTGGTACTGCTACGAGCAGTCGCTCAAGGGTGGGCTGAACAACGGTGAGGCCGACTACATCCGCGGCGCGCTGGCGGTCGGCTGTGTGCTGGGCATCGATCACTACGTGGACTGGGCGCTGGACGGGCCGTACGGGATCCGGAGCATGATCGCCAACAACGCCGACCGCGACGGCCGCTACTACGAGACCTCGCTGAGCTACGCGCTGCATGCCCGGAACCTCTACCTCACCTTCTCCGAGCCGCTGCTCAACTACCGCTCCGAGCGCTACCCTGAGGGTGTCAACCTCTACGAGGACGACAAGTTCCTGACCTTCTACTTCCTGCCGGACTCGCTGTTCGACTGTGCCGGGCACATGCCGCGGTACGGCGACACGGGGCCCGACACCACCTGTAGCTATCCTGCCGACCCCATCTTCTCGCAGCGCGACTACCAGTTCGCGGAGGTCTGCCACCGGCGTACCGAGGGCGCCGCCCGGGAGCGCTTCGCCAGGGCCATGGCCTACATGGCCGGCGCCCGGGGCGACGAGATCCGCTCCTCCGCCAGCGACAGCATGTGGATGCTCTTCCACGCCGGGGACTTCCACGGCGGGGCGGACGTGGAGCCGATCCGCCGGCGGCTGACCTCCACCGACTTCTTCGGCCAAAAGGGCATCGCCATCCTGCGCGCGGGAGAGGACACCGAGGCCCAGGCGGCGCTGCTGCGCTTCGGCCAGTCACTCAACCACGGCCACAACGATGACCTCAATTTCAACTACTACGCGCTGGGCTACGAGGTAACGTACGATCTCGGCTACTCATTTGGCTCAACGCACACTCAAGTGGGCTGGGCCAGGCAGACCGCCAGCCACAACCTGGTGGTGGTCGATGAGACCCCCCAGCACCAAGCGGGCTGCGGCAGCGGCGGGAGCCTGCTGCTGATCGATGAGCTTCCGGGCCTGCGGGTGGTGGAGGCGGAGGCGAGGGCCGCGTATCTCAGCCGGGGCGTGGACCGCTACCGGCGGCTCGTGGCGCTGGTGGGCGAGGGCCCGCAGCGCTACCTCATCGACCTCTTCCGCGTCCGCGGCGGCTCCCAGCACGACTACATGC
>JBNGDZ010000374.1:0-5309 GCA_049975765.1 Armatimonadota bacterium | reverse complement strand
TCTCGGAAGAACGGATGCGCGAGCTTCACGATGAAGGCCGCATCTACCAGAGCCGGCCCGGCGCGGTCCCTCGTCAGAAGCGTTATCTCGACGAGATGCCGGGGGTGCCGTTGCAGGACGTGTGGACCGACATCAACATGGTTCAGGCTCAGTCGAAGGAACGCCTCGGCTACCCCACGCAGAAGCCGGAGGCGCTGCTGGAGCGGATCATCGAGGCGTCCAGCAATGAGGGCGATCTGGTGCTGGACCCGTTCTGCGGCTGCGGGACGACCGTCGTGGTGGCCCATCGGCTGGGGCGGCGCTGGATCGGCATCGACATCACGCATCTGGCCGTCAACCTTATGAAACACCGGCTCCAAGACACCTTCGGTGAGCAGGTGCGCGAGGAGTATGACGTCATCGGGGAGCCGACCGACCTGACCGGCGCGCGGGCGCTGGCCGAGCAGAACCGGTGGCAGTTCGAGCTGTGGGCGCTGGGGCTGGTGGGAGCGCGCCCCGCTGACCCGCAGAAGGGCGCTGACCACGGCATCGACGGGCGGCTGTACTTCCACGACAACGGCGGCGAGACGCAGCGGATACTGATATCCGTCAAGTCCGGGAGCACTGGCGTGGCGCACGTCCGCGATCTGCGGGGCGTGATCGAGCGCGAGGATGCCGCCATCGGCGTGCTCATCACGCTGGAGGAGCCGACGCGGGACATGGAGCGGGAGGCCGCGGCCGCGGGCTTCTGGTCGCCGGAGAGGGAGAGCGTGCGGCAGGAGACCGGGGAGCCGGTGCGGGTGCCGCGCATTCAGATACTGACCATCAAGGAGCTGCTCGAGGGCGCCGGGATCGACTGCCCCTACCTGCGCCACGGCTCCGCGACCTTCAAGAGAGCGCCGAAGGCAGAGAAGCCTGATGCGCGAACGGGGGAACTGCCGCTGGACCAGTAGATGGCCCTTGCGTGGCCCCCGCGCATCACTGCCTACCACCGTCAAGGGGGGAGCACAAGCACGGGCTATCAGTTCAGTACCCAACGATTGGCACTGGGGGATTCGCCAAGTCGTGGAAATCTCTGTCATTCGTCACTATTCCGAGGCCAGCACTCCGAGCAATTGCCAGATGACAGAGGTCTGCAGATGCAAGTTGATACGTGCGAAGAAGACGGGGAACTGCAGGCCCCACCACTTGCGGCGTACGGAGGAACAACACCCAAGCTTCCGATAAGAACTCCTGGACTACCGTGGCTACTTCAGAGCGAACACTTAGGAAGGCTCGGCGCCTGTCGGAGCTCCTCCAACTCCCTGGACCCTCTCTTGCGTCGTATAACACCCCAGCGAGATTCCACATCAACTCGTCAACCACGAGGATCGATACATAGCACTCAACGAGCTTGGCCTCAGAGGTCTGCTTCAACACCAATGCAAAATCGTCGGCTGCCTCATGGTCTGCGTCCTCTTCGACCAAGTACGCGAAACAGAACTGAGTATCCAAGTAGAGGCGCCGCGGGAATGCGATTTCCTCCGAAGAGGGCCCTGCATCACCCGTCGCCATACCGACCCTCTTCATACTCATTGATATCGACGGGGAAATCGGTTTTCACAGAACCTGAAGCGCCCTTATCCCGTTTCTTCTTCTCAGGCGGCGCACTGGCCTCATATATCAGTTTCAGTCGCCGGCGGTCTATGACTATCTCGTCTTCAGTCAGCCGAACTAACGCACTGCCAAGTCGAGAAGACACAGGGACGAATCTACCTCCCTCTGACGCAACATTGGGGGCAAGCAGTACTATCCTGTCCTGCACAACGTCGCCTGGGCCGATCTCTATGGTCTCGGAGGATCGCTCAGTCACGAGTCTGAGAAGCGCTCCATCCAAAGCATGGAAGCCATCAAACATCTTCTGTGCTCTCTCCCTGTCCCTCTTCAATAGCCAGTCCGAGATCGGGGTGACGCTCGATCTGTTTCTGAATGGCGATGTACAGCCCCCTAATCACTACATGCGGCAACGCAAAGCGCGCCACAGCAGGTGCATCGACAGTGGCTGCCGTATCTTCGCCCACATCGCCAACTGCGGTCGCGGGATCGATGCGTGCGAAGGTGATCATGCCTTCATAGGGCGTCAGTTGCACCTTGGCATAATTCGCGTAGGTGATTGGCTGATTCAGCTCACCCACGACTTCGATGCGCGTCCCAGGTTGCTTGCTTCCCTCTGCGTTCATGTGGGGCCCACCTCGTTGCAGTAGCCAAAGTTCCCGGTATCCCGATGTCGTGGTGCCTAATGACATCCAGCACAAATACACAAAGCAAGCAATCCATAGCCATTATCGACTGCTTGCCTCGAACACTTGAGGTGACCTTCTCTACCGCGACTGCTCATGTGTTGTGTCGTCACACGTTGTATTGCGGATTATACTCCAACCCTCCGGAGAGGGACAAGGCATTCCTGAGATGAGAGAAGAGACGCTTCTGAATCCGCTTGCCCCCCCCTGATCGAGCCCCGGGGCAAGGACGAGTTCGAAAGGACCACTGGGGGCCAGAGAACTCCGGACCTCCGTCTCGCTTGACGCATCTCAGGCCCCCGGAGTTCTGCGGACGGCTCAGCGTCCCAGGACCACGGCCGCCTGCCGCGTCATTGCCGGACGATGAACACGTCAGTTTCGTAGGCGTGGAGCTGTCGCACGTGCGTGTCACCATCCACCGTGACTGTGACCTCCGTCGGCTCGTCGGCGAAGCTCATCAGCAGCACCAGCACCTCACCGTCGCGCTTGAATGCCGCCCAGTCGCGCTCGGGGAGGCCCTCGACCGTCACCCGCTCGTCGCAGCGCTGCTCGTGGCGGAACCAGTCCTCATACTCCGCGATGATCGCCGACGCCTCGGAGGTGGCGTAGAAGGCGCCCCCGTCCATCGACGCAAGCTGCCAGATCAGCACTCCGTGGCAGCCGCTCTCCACGTACTTGCGCAGCAGCCGATTGCGCCAGGTCTGCATATCCGGCGCCGGGCGGGCGTCGTCGCGGTGTGACAGGTACCACATCTCCCCGCCGATCAGCGGCACGTCGCCGAGGGCCTCCACGGTCGCGGCCACGCTCTCGGCTGAGCCCCCGTACCCGGCGATCCCCAGGTCAAGGTGCGGCCGCATCCTCCCCCAGTCCACGCCGTAGTGCTCTTTCGTGCGCGTGGACTGAAAGCCCGAGTAGAGCGAGAACTCGATGGGCCGCTCGGCCTCCTGCAGCATGGCCCTGAGCAGCCCCGCCATCTGCGCATTCTGCGAGCAGCGGAAGTCCACCCAGGCGTCGCGGTGATCCGCCAGGAGCGTCTCTGGGGTGATCTCCACGTCCTCGGGGAGTCCGGCGACCCGCCGGAACTCGGCGGTGCAGCGCTCGCAGGTGCAGAAGGTGGGTGGGTCCACCACCGGCTGCTCCAGGTCCCAGTTGGCGCCCGCATACGGGTCGCTGTTGACCTGAGCCAGCAGCCAGCGCTGGAGCAGCTCGCGGGCCGGCCGGGCCTCGTCGGACAGGAACCAGGTGGGGCAGTAGGTGTGCTGCTCCGGCTGGCCCTCGAAGTCGATGGCCCGCAGGTCGGGATGGGCCTCGATGTGCCCGCGCATCTCCTCGCCGACCGCCTCCCAGCCGTGCCAGCCGATGCTCAGGATGACCTGATGCCCGCGCGGCGCCAGCGCACTGACCACGTTGTTGGCGTACTTCCCGTAGGTCCAGGTGATCCCCGACTGCCAGCAGCTCTCGGCGTAGGCCCGGCCCACCTCGTCATTGGTGAGCGTGGAGGAGTAGTAGCATGGCGTGATGCGGGCGCGCTCGGGCCGGACGCCCCTGAGCGGCGGCAGAACGGTCACGCTGCTGCGGTGGGGGACCTCGGTGATGGCGCCGCCGACCGACTGGAAGTAGGTGAGCACCGGGAGCTCGCCCTCGGCCATCTCCGCCGCCGCCGCGAACAGCAGGCCGCACAGCGGCTTGGAAGTGGCGGAGACCAGCCTCTCGCACTTCACGTCCATCTCCAGCACGTACTGCTCGCCCGGCTCGACAGGCACGACATCCTCGTCATCCACCCAGATCGCCTGCTGGCGGTCGGCGTCGGCCTGGGTGGAGGTGAACTTCGCGCAGTTGGAGCCGTCCGGGCCCTCGGGCCTGATCTTGTAGGTCGGCTCCCACTCCGGCTCGTCGAAGGTGCCCATCTTCAGCAGGTTCTCGTCGCTGCCGGCCTCCCGAAACACGAGGTTATCCACCCAGAAGGTCCCGGTGATGCCCCGATTCTGCCACTTGATGATCAGCGGATGGGCGCTTGCGGCGTTCTCGGGGGCGGTGACCGTCGTGGACATGTGTCGCCAGTCATGCGTCCCGCCGGAGGTCAGCACCGGCTGGTAGGCGGTGGTCATATTGTGCTCATCGCCCCAGCGTATCGACAGCTCCATGCCGTCGCCCGGCAGCGCCTCGTAGCTCAGGAGATGGCGCGTCATCGCCACCTCGCCCGCCGGCTCTGCCGGCTCACTGGCGACCTCGGGCGGGGTGCCGCTGATGGCCTCCAGTGCGTGGTACTCCAGCGCCTCGGGGGTCTCCACCACCATGCGGTAGTCGTCGGACGGCACTTCCGCCGAGGTGTGCACGTACACGCGCATGAGCTGAGCGCTGCCGCGAGGCAGGTAGAAGGTGTTCAGCTTCGGGAACATCTGCGGCCCGCGCTCGCCGACGTAAAGCCCACACGTGGCGTAGACCTCCTCGGCGTCCCGGGGCCAGAGCCCGGCGGCATCGGTCAGCGCCCAGCCCTCCCGCTCGATGGTCTCGCGCCAGCCCTCCGGCGGCGCGTCGGTCCGGCGCAGCCACGCCACCGGCAGAGTCCGTCCGGTCGAGGCGACCACCGGCAGCAGGGCTGGCTCCTCCCCGGCTCGGCGGGCGTGGAGCGCCACCACGTTCAGCCCCCGCCGCAGGTCCAGGTCCGCCTCTTGCGCGTCGAGTGCCGCACCGTTGAGCCACAGGCTGACCTCGGCATCCGTCGCCTCGACGGCCACCCTCGCTCGGCCCAGCCCGAAGGCCATCGGCAGCTCCGCCGAGCGCTGAATCGCCGTATCGCCCTCGAGCAGCGCCCAGGAGACCCTCAGGCGTCCGGTCGTGCGCGCCTCCGCCGGGACCGGGACCGTAAGCTCTCGCGTCCCGGCGCCCTCGGCGGAGCGTTCCTCGGTCGCATCGTCGGCACGGACGGTCGCCACCAGGCGCGGCCGGCCGGCGCCGGTAACCTCCCCGCGCACGATGACCTGCTCGCCCTCGCGCGCAACCTCCGCGGCGGTCAGGGCCGGTCCGGCCTCCGCGAAGCGTAGCTCCCCG
>JBNGDZ010000373.1:0-5316 GCA_049975765.1 Armatimonadota bacterium | reverse complement strand
GTTTTTGGCGCTGCAGCGCCAGGGCCGCATCGCGGGCTCTCTACACGCTGACTCGGTCGATGAGGTCCGCGGGCAGCTTCTGGGGCCGAGTGTCGGCGCACGGGAGCGTGACCTCGCCGGCGTCGATCTCATGCTCTTCATGGTGCGTCAGGGCCGCAGGCGCCGCGTGTCGGGGATCTACGAGGCCGCAGGCTCCGGGCACGCCGAGTTCACCCAGAGTGTGCGCTGGGACCCGGGCCGCGATGAGTTGGCCTTCATTCAGACGCCGGTTCAGTCCGCGCCGGCGGCCGCCGGGACCATCGACCTCCAGCATGCCACCGGCTGCATCGATGACCTGGTCGCGGGCGGCAGGCGGATGCTCGAGGACGTCATGCGCGAGATCGCCGATCTCTACGGCCGTTGAGCGCCGCCTGTCGTCGCATCTCATTCACGCAGGTAGGTGGGCCTGCGCCACTGCGGGAGAGTATCATGCATCGAGCGGATGATCTTCAGGTGACGATGATCGACGAGGGGCGCGTGCGCCTGCGCGGCAGGGAGGTGGCGTTAGGGGAGGACGTCGATGACCTCACCCTCCGCGCCATCCTCGACGGCCGGATAGCGGTGCTGGAGACCGAGGAGGGCGAACTCCTCTACGCGTCCGAGTCCGGCCTCGAGCTCGGCCTCCGCCCCTGGCTGGAGGCCGGCAACGTGGAGGGCTTCGAAGCAGCGCGGTTCGACGAGCTGATGGAGGCGCAGGAGGACCTGCTCGGGCGCGAGGCCCTGGCGGCGGGTGAGCCTGAGTACAGCACGGTCGCAGCGATGCTCCCGAGGCTGGTCGGCGACAGCTTTGTGGGCGATCCGGGACGCGATGAGCGCTTCATCATCCGCCCCGACGGGAGCGTCGAGGGCCTGCTGGAGCCGCTTGTTGAGCTTGCGCCGGAGGAGCTTGCTCGAAGCGCCAACTGGGGGATCATCGACCGGCAGCTCCCGCTCCCCGTCCTGCGCGTTCAAATGCCCGAGGGGCGCACGCGTGAGCAGATCGCCGTGGGATCGATCGATGCCGAGGGGCGCGCCTGTCTGCTGGTGCGACGGCGCGAGGTCGGCCCCGGCGGTTCGCGTATCGAGCACTTGGCTCTGCCGTCAGAGAGCCCCGCGCAGCCACGTGACTTCTACGCGGCGCTGCTGGCAATATGGCGAGCGGCGCAACGGTTCCGCGAGGCCTGCGCCCGGGTGACCGGCGGCGACCGGTTGCTCGGCGACCTGGCGATCAGCTCCCTGTGGCTGGCCGATCTGACCGCCCGCGGCTGCCATCCGCGCTACGGCATCGGCTACTACGATGAGGAGCGGCACCACGGCTTCCCGCCCAATGTCCTCTACCCGGGGCTGGCGCTGCTGGAGTGGGGGCACTTTCAGCGCGCCGCCGACCTGATCGGGTGCTATCTGGACGCGCATGTGGCCGATGACGGCACCTTCGTCTACTACGGGCCCGCGGTCGCGGAGTACGGGCAGTTCCTCTCGCTGTGCGCCCGCTACGTGGATCTGACCGGCGACCTGCGCTGGTGGCGGCGGAGGGAGAGCCGACTGCGCCGGGTGTGGGAGCGGCTGCTGGTCCTGCGCGCGCAGTCGCTTGACGATGAGCAGGCTCCCCACCACGCCCGCGGCCTCATTCCCGGCCTGCCCGAGGCGGACTACCACGGCAGTGAGGAGCAGTGGCGCGAGTACTACTACTCCGGCGACGCATGGGCCATCCGCGGCCTCAGCGACGTTGCGCGGATCCTGCGGCGCGCCGGCCGCGCGAGGGAGGCGGCAAGCATCTCCGACAGTGCGTCGGCCTACCGCCGCGATCTGCTGAGCTCCATCGCCGCGTGCAGCACTGTCGTGGGCGAAGAGATCTATGTGCCCCCCGGTCCGGCGCAGCGTGAGCCGATACAGCGCATGACCGGCGACCGCCACGCGTCCTACTGCAACTACCGCTACCTCGCGGAGATGGTCTCTGCCGGGGTGCTGGAGCCGGAGACGGTGCGGCAGGTCATCGACTGGCGGCGCGGCCACGGCGGCGAGCTGCTTGCCATGACCCGCTTCCAGGATCACCTCGACGACTGGCCGGTCACCAACTGGGCCCGGGCGATGCTGGAGGTTGGCGACGTGGCGCACTTTCAGCTTCTGCTCTACGCGCACCTGATCCACCACCAGGCGGCAGGTTGGCTGGCGGCGCCCGAGCAGGCGAACATCGCGCCGGACGACAGCGGGCTGCGCAGCTACTACGCAGACCAGGTGGTGCCCTGCCAGGTGACGCCGGCGCTGATGCTGCGCTGGGCGCTGCTGTATGAGCTGCGCGATGAGGACACGCTGCTGGTGGCGCCGGCCATCCCGCATCACTGGATCGCCCATGGCGGCCTCACGGCCATCGGCCTGCCCACGCGCTGGGGGCCTGTTGACCTGTCGGTCGAGGACCGCTCCGGCCGCGTCGAGACGCGGCTGGGGTTGCCTGAGGCCTTCTACGGGCAGGTCCGGGTGCGCGTTCCGGCGCCTCCTGGTGCCTTAGCGGAGCGCATCGTGGTCGAGGGCGCCGCAGAAGCGCAGGCCGAACCCGGCGCAGCGGTCGTGCGTGTGAGCGGAGGCGGGGAGCTGACGGTCTCTGCCGAGCTTCGGGGAGAGTGAGGGGCGGAGGCGGCCAGGTCTTCAGATGACACCGGACCTCTCGACGTGCTGTCTCCTTATCACCCGCCAGCGCTCTGAAGCTGCTGCAGCATGTCCAGCAGCAGCACCGCCTCCCACTCCGCGGCGGCGATCCACGAGTGCAGCTCGATGTCGGGTCGGCAGGAGCTGATCACGGGCGCCCGCTCCGGATCCTCCTCATTCCACAGCTTCAGCCGGACGTGCTCCATCAGCCGCAGTGCAAGGCTCCGCCACGGTTCGACCTCGTCGGTGCCCGCCGCGATGCGCAGCAGCGATGCAGCGGCCATGAACCGGCACCACGTGAAGCTCGAGAACAATAGCCCCCCGCCCTCGCGCCGGTACTGCAGGTCGATGGTTCCGCGCGGCTCGCGCTCGTCGATGCGGCAGGTGCACAGATACCATCGCGCCGCACGCCGCACGGCCTGCTGCACCTGCCGGCGCTCCAGCACATTCATGGCCTCTGCGGCCACAAGGAGGTGATACAGGCCCATTCCCTGATCGGGCACGTTCTGCTCGCCGAAGCGCTGCCCTCGACCGATCCCGGCGAAGGTGTAGGGCCAGACACCGATGGCCTCCTGGCCCTCCAGATAGTGTCTGAGGCCCCGCTCCGCCGCGACCAGCCACTCCTCCGGCGCCTGACGCCCCAGCCGCGTCAGCGTGGCGTGCGCCCGCGACAGGGCCATCGCCGCCAGGGCGTTGGAGTTCTGGCAATCGTGCGCGGCGCCCTCGTGGTGGGCGAAGACGCCCGGCCGCAGCTCGCTGCGCAGCACCCAGTCGCCGCCCATGTGCAGCCGCTGCAGGTCCTCCTCGTCGGCCTGGAGGCCGACCTCGATGGCCGTGCACAGCAGGTTGACGATGATGGCCGTGTCCACCCCATCGACCGGCGGCAGCGGCTGGGTGATGCGAGTGAAGTCCACCTGCTGGTCGCCGCCCCACCTGCCGGAGACCATGTGCGCCCAACCTCCGCGGCGCTCACCCTCGGTGTGCTGTCCGCGATAGACGTAGCTGCGGGCGAGCCGCGCGCGCTGCAGCCACTGGTCGTCGGCGCTCTCCCTCCAGGCGTGTGTGAAGGCCACCGCCGCGGCGGCGGCGTCGCGGAAGTCGTACTTGTCCTCCTCCGAGTAGATCGCCCCGAAGTGGGGATCCTCCTCGCCAGTCACCTGCCTGCGCTCACACCAGTCCAGCAGCGCATCAAGCATCCCGCGCAGCCCCCGGGCGCCGAAGCCCCCTCTGCCCACCATCGGCCAGAACTTGTCCCAGCGCTGCAGCGCCTTACTGGCCTCGGCGCCGATGTCCCGGACGTAGTCGCGGAACACCGGCGCCGTCCGCGCCTCGGCGAGCGTCGCCGCGAGGGGGTGAACCAGGACCTCGGCAACGGGGCAGGGCCGCTCGGGCGCTCCGGCGCGGACGTAGAGGCTCAGCATCCGAGAGGAGAGGTCCATCGGCGCCAACGGCACCAGGTCCCCATGAGCCGGGACGGACTCGAAGTGCAGTCCGTCGTGGCTGATACCAAGACTCTCCCGCGGCTCCGCGAGCACCAGCGTGACGGCGAAGCGCCGCGACGGGAGCGAGAGCCCGTTCGCCTCCACGCTCCAGATATCGTGCTCGCGAGGGGGATCTAAGGGATGTCCATGGTAGAACCAGGGGAGCCTGGCTGCGAAGTCGTCGGCCCTCAGGCGGAGCATCGGGGACCTCCTCAGAGCACGTCCAGCCCCTCCACGTAGCCCCGCGCCAGTTGTCGTCCGACCTCCACGTAGCTGTCCCGGAAGGTCGGCTGGCCGGGGAGGCGCTCCAGCAGCAGCGTCTCGGTCAGAAAGCCGTGGCGGACCAGCCCGCGATCCATGGCCTCCCGCGGCAGGCGAGCCGGCGCCCTCGGGGGCCCTGCGTCGCGAAGCCGGAAGCCCAGGTGGCGGCGGAGCGCGGCGTTGATCGTGTCGGTCGCCGGCCCGGGGTCTGCGAACTGATCCATCTCAGTGCGATGCCGGCCGTTGTGCAGGCTCACCAGCAGTTCCGGGCGCAGGCGCTCCAGCATCCGCCACAGGCCCTGCTGCTCGGGCGTCGCGCGCTCGCCCCAGGTGGCGGAGAGGTTCACGCCGGGACCGTCGGTGATGCCCGGTGCGACGTTGAAGTAGGTACGGCCGAAGAACACGCCATCGACGTTGACGACGGGAACGAACGCGAAGTCGTACCGCTGGAGCCACTCGCGGTGAGCGAGCACCTCGCGCATGAAGCCCTCGCATGCGTAGATCCCGGCCGTCTCCGCCGCGTGCTCTCCCGCCACGACGAACACGGTGCGCCTGTCATTGGCATGGCCTGGAGCGGTCATCCTCGCCATGGTCACCGGGTATCCAGTGGCGCTGCTGCGCGCCGAGTCAGCGACGGTGCAGATCTCGATCACGTCCGGGTCTGAGGCCCGCAGGTCCCGCAGCAGGCGGTCGCGGTAGTCCAGCGTGAACGGCGTCGGGCTGGCGAACCAGATGCGCGGCGCGTCGAGGCTCAGCCGGTAGCGCACGCCGTAGGGGATGTGCGTGGCGTCGCCGTAGGCGGCATCGATCTCCTGATGCCCGGTCGGGGTCCACTGCACGATCTCCAGTCGGTCGACGGGGAATGGCAGCCAGCGCTCCGCGTCCTCGGACCAGACGGTGGCGCTCTCATGCC
>JBNGDZ010000372.1:0-5317 GCA_049975765.1 Armatimonadota bacterium | reverse complement strand
GAGGAGTGAGCGATTGTGCACCTGACGTGCACTGTGAGCGTGCTCAGCATCCTGGCTAGCAGCGTGGCGGGGACGCCGCCATGCCTCACCGAAGGGCTGCAGAGAACCGTCTGGGCGCCGAGCCTGCCCGGCGGCCCGGTACGGGTGGTGTTCATCGCGCCCTACAGCGCGCACCAGGACAGCTTCGAGCTGCTCCAGCGCTTCGACATCGACGGGACGGTTGTGCCCGTCTCCGGCCCCGCGAACGTTCGCGAGTTCGGCATCGGTGGACACTACTGGCCGTCCCTGCTGCGCACGCGGGAACAGGTGCTGGCCGACCTGGCGGAGGCGGTCGCCGCGGACTGGGAGGCGGTCGCTATGAGCGGCCTCCCGGCCTGGAGCGGGTATCCCGATGGAATACGTGACACTATCCTCACCGCAGTGGCCTCAGGCCGGGCTCTGATGATCGGCAGCCTGGACGGCGGCCTGCGCGACGACCTCACCGCCCGCGGCTTGGAGCTGCAGCCGACGGAGCCGGCGTCCGGACGCTTCCCCCCCCTGGCCGAGGAGCAGGGCGTCGCTGAGGTCTATCGCTGCGGCCGCGGGCACATCGTCCACCATCATGTCCCCAGCGACAGCCGTTTCGGCTACCTGCTAAGCTCGTCCGGGGTGCAGTCGGACTTCGAACGGTCGGCGGCGCGAGCCGGGTGGCGTCTGTGGCGCGCGGCTCGGCCCAATGGGCCGCTGTGGCTGGCAGAGACTGGGGAGCGCGATGGCGCCATCGTCGTGGGCACCCCCGAGGTGGCGGAGGCCGGGCAGGCGCGCCTCGACGTAAGCGTTCGCCGCCGCGACAGCTACGAAGCGGTCGCGCGGCAGCGCACGCGGCTGGCGCCGGGGGATAAGCGCCACATCCGCCTGCCGGCGCTGCCGACGGGCGAGTACCAGGCTGAACTACGGGTGGTGAGCAGCGAGGGCACGACGCTCGACTGGGATGTGCTGCCCCTCGACCGCGCCGGGCCGGTGCGGATCGAGGAGCTCGCCGTAAGCCCGGATGTGGTCGGCGAAGGGGATGAGGTCTCATGCCGCCTGCAGGTCGAGGGCGCCAGCGAGGGTCTGCGGGCGGTGGTGCGGTGGCGGGATCAGTGGAACCGGCTGCTGCTGGAGACCGCGCCCCAGCCGCTCTCCGAGCGGCTCCGGGTCCACGCGCCAGTTGGGTCGCTGTCGGTCCTCAACCACGTCGAGGTGACGCTCCTGTCAGAGCGGGGCGCGGAGGCGAGGGCAACAGCCGAGGTGCGCATGCCCGAGAACGTGCGTCCCACAGACTTCCACGTGCTGTACTGGAACACGGGGGTGGGTAGCTCCTGGCGGCGGCGCCTCTACTACGACACGCTCCGGCGGGCCGGGGCGGCGGATGCCTTCGCCAACTGCGGCACGAGCGCGGGGACGGCGCGGGCTGCCGCGCTCGTGAACCTGCGAACGGTCCCGTACACGACCGCATTCCACGGCGTGACGCTAGCCGAGCAACTGCTCAACGAGCAGTGGCTGGCCGGGATGGAGGAGCGCGCTCGTGAGACCGCGCGGGGGCATCGGGACTACGGCGCGCTCGCCTATACGCTCGGCGACGAGAACTACGTCAGCGCCTTCGCGCCGGAGGGCCGCTTCTGCGACACCCCGGAGGCGTGGGCGATGCTCCAGGAGTACCTCCGCGGGGTCTACGGAACTCTCGAGGCGCTCAACGCCCAGTGGGGGAGCGACTTCGGCGCATGGGGCGAGGTGCGCTTCCCGGCGGAGTCGGAGATGCTGCCGAGCCTGGAGAACCCCTCCCCGTGGGTGGACTACCGGATGTTCATCTCCAGCCGCTTCGCGGCGGCCCAGCAGCGGATGCGCGCCGCGATCCAGCAGGAGCATCCCGGCGCGGCCGTGGGGCAGGACGGCGCGGAGCAGTTCTCGAGCTACGACGGCTACGACTGGTGGCAGCTCACTCGCGGCATGGATCTCGTCCAGGTCTACGCCCACTATCTGCTCCCATACGGCTACGTGCCGAAGCTGTTCAACGGGCAGGCCGTCAGCTCGTTCCGGCCGGACGCGGCCCTCAGCGGCTGCTGGATCAACAACACCGACCTGGAGTACGGTGGCTCGTACGTGCCGTGGTACCTGGCGCTGAATGGCTGGAACAGCATCTGGTGGTGGCACGCGACCTTCCTGCACCCGGCGAATGGGGCCTTCCGGTGGGATCTACGCCCGACTCCTATCGTGGAGGACATGGCGGGCGCGGCCAGGGAGCTGAAGGCCGGGCCGGCGGCCCTGCTCTCGCACGCGACCAAGCAGGTGGATCCCATCGCGGTTCACTACTCCGAGAATAGCTGGCATGCCAGCACGATCGAGAGCGGCGTCGGGAATCACGTCAACAACCTGGGCCTGCAGCAGCAGCTCTGGATGGCGCCGCAGCTCGCCGGCCGCTGGATCGGGGCGGACGACGAGCTGCGCGAGATGTGGGGTGGGATCACGCCAAAGGGGCACTACGGCCCGGCCTCGGCGGCGTTCTACCTGCTGCTGCACGACCTGGGCTTTCAGCCCCGGACCATGGCCCGCCAGGAGATCGAGGCCGGTGCGCTGAGCACGGAGGGGATGGAGGTGCTGGTGCTGCCGTTCGCGGTCTCGCTCTCCGATGAGGAGGTCGCGCGGATCCGGGCCTTCGTCGCGGAGGGCGGGCTGGTGATCGCGGACTACCGCTGTGGCCTGCGCGACCTGCACGGGCGACTGCGGGAGGATGGGCCGCTCGATGACGTCTTCGGCATCAAGCGCGCGGACCGGGAGGTGGTGCGGCAGCCGATGCAGATGGTGGCCGACTACCGCGGGGAGTGCGGCGCACGGCTGCCGACCGTCTTCCGAGAGGCCGTGGCGCCCGCGGGAGCCATGGCGCACGGCTACCATCAGGATGGAACCCCGGTGCTGCTGGTGCACCGCCACGGGGAGGGGGCCGCGGTCTACCTCAACGCCGACCTCTACGCCTACCACGAGATGCGGCGGCGCGGCATCGAGCGGGACGTCCGTGAGCTGATGCGCGCGTTGCTGGAGGAGCTGGCGGACGTGCGGGCCGCCCTCGTCCCGCGACACGAGCGCGGTCACGCGATAAGCGCCACGGAGGTGACGCGGCTGGTGGACGGCGGCACCGAGTACATCGGGCTGCTGCGCGACTTCTCCGTTGACGACAAGACGCCGCACGCCGTGTCGCTGCAGCTCAGGCGTCAGGCGCACGTCTACGAGGTGCGCGAGCAGCGCTACCTGGGCCAGGGCGGGCGCATCGAGGACACGCTGGAGGTGGGGCAGCCCAAGATGTACGCGGCCCTGCCGTATCGCGTCGAGGCGCTGTCGGTCAGGTGTCCCGAGACGGTGACGCGGGGCGAGCGCGTTCGGGTTTGGCTGTCAGTGAGCGGGACCGTGGAGTCCCTGGGGCCACATGCGGTGCGCGTGCAGGTGACGCTGCCGGACGGCTCAACGCCTGAGTACCTGGGCCGGACGCTCTACCTGCCGCGCGGGCGAGGCGGCTACTCGTTCGTGCCTGCGCTGAACGCTCCCGCGGGCAGGTGGCGCGTGTCGGCGGTCGAGTGCGTCTCGGGGGAGGCAACGTCCTGCGAGGTGAAGGTGAGATGACAGTGCCCGGACGCGCGTCGCGGCGGGCGCTGCTGTCGCGAGAGAGGTGATGGCTATGACAGACTACCAGATCGGTGCGTTCGCGCGACCGTGGACGAGCTTCACGTGGGAGCAGTTCCTGAGCGGTGTGGCCGGTGCCGGCTACCGGTACATGGGCTTCATGCGCCACCCGGAGGCGGAGCTGCTGCCCGGCACCAGCGCTGAGAAGATCGCGGCGATCCGCGAGTCCCTCGACCGGCACGGACTCACGCCGACGACCGAGATCTCGCTACACCACACCTCGCGCTGCCCCCTGCGTGAGGGCGCGGAGGCGGCGGTGCCGGAGGCGTGCGCGGTGATCGATGTGATGGAGGCGGTGGGCGTGCCATACTACATCTCGTGCGGCACACCGGAGGAGGCGCTCAACGAGACGCTGCTGACTGTGCTGCGCGAGGCGGCCGTTTACGGCGCCGACAGGGGCGTGACGGTGACGCTGAAGCCACACGGGGGCATCGGCGCCACCTGCGCGGACCTGGTGCGGGTGGTGGAGCAGGTCGATCACCCGAACTTCGGCATCTACTACGACCCGGGCAACGTGCTCTACTTCACGGGCGGCGACCCACTGGAGGACCTGGAGGATGTGGCGCCGCACGTCGTCGGCGCGATCATCAAGGACCAGACGGGCGGCGTCGGGGGGCCGGTGACCATCGAGCCGGGCACCGGCGAGGTGGACTTCCAGGCGATGTTCGAGATCCTGCGCGCCGGCGGCTTCACGACCGGGCCGGTCATGGTCGAGTGCCTCGGGGGCGGCGATCTTGAGGACACCAACACTCGCGCCGCGCGCGTCCGAGAGCGCGTCGAGGCATGGCTGGCCTGATGAGATCACTGGGCGCCGCAAAGCCGCTCTCTGTCTCGTGGGCCTGCCGCCCCAGAGAGAGAGAGCCGGCCGTAACGGCCTCAAAGCTCACCGCTGGGGGCTGGTCGTGCCTGCTCAGCGGGTCACTGGGAGGCGACGGAGATGCGCAGTCTCAGCGTGATGGCGCTCGCGATGACCGTGTGCGCGGCGGCTGCCGCGGATGCGGGGAGAGGGGTGGCGATCCAGCCCGATGAGGACGGGCGGTTCGTGTACGTAGATGACTTCTCCACGCCGAAGTTTCTCGCCGACGCCTTCCTGAAGAATGTGGGGCCGGAGATCTGGCAGGAGGGGGCGGTCACGAACCGCGGCCCCAACCGAAACCGGACGCTGATCTATCGCTTCCACGGCGAGCGGGTCATCACCGATCTGAGCGTGGCCGTCCAGCAGCGCGCCAACGCCCGGCACTGGGGCGGGCGCACCACCCTGTCGCTGTCCACGAACGGCCTGGACTGGATCACCGTCGCCAGCAGCAGTGACCAAGAGGGCGACGCCAACGGCTGGCAGGACGAGCCGCTGACGCTGGCGCCGGAGGACGCCGCGCGGTTCACAGGCGCGACGGAGGTCTGGCTGCGGCTGGTGCTGGACAACTTCTCGGGGCTGGAGACCATCGTCTCGAACACCGTGAGCGAGCTTCGGGTCGAGATCACCGTGGGGGAGCCGGCCGAGGCTGCGGCCGATCCGCAGGCCGAGCTGCGGGCGCAGTGGGGACGACTGCGCGAACGGGAGGAGTGGCGCAGCATCACGCTAGACGCGGCCGACCCGCCGCAGCACCGGGCGCCGCACTACTAC
>JBNGDZ010000371.1:0-5329 GCA_049975765.1 Armatimonadota bacterium | reverse complement strand
CCGCCGGTAGCGCAGCGCCGCGATGAAGGTCTCGTTCTGCTCTGGGGTGCCGATGGTCACCCGGATCCACTCCGGGAAGCCGAAGATGTCACCGGTGCGCACGGTCACGCCGTGGCGCATCAGGGCGTCAAAGCACTCCACGCTGTCCATGCCGACGTGCACGAAGATGAAGTTGGCCTGCGTCGGGATGTACTCAAGCCCCATGTCGTCGAACCGCTCATAGAGGTACTGCTTGCCGGTGCGGTTGTTCGCCACGCTCCTGGGCACCTGGTCTGGGTCGCGGAGGCTGGCCAGCGCCGCTGTCTGGGCCACCGACGCGACATTGAAGGGCTCCCGCACCTGCTTGAGCGCGCTGGCGATGTCCACCGGCGCGATGCCGTAGCCGATCCGGAGGCCGGCCAGAGCGTAGGCCTTCGAGAACGTCCGCAGCACCGCGCACCGGGCGCCGTCCCGCACGTGCGCCAGCATGTCCGGGTAGGCCCGGTCATCGACGTACTCGAAGTACGCCTCATCGAAGACCACGATGCAGGTGTCGGGAACGCGCTCCATGAATGCCGCCACCTCGTCGGCGGTCACGATGGTGCCCAGCGGGTTGTAGGGGTTCGAGATAAACACGAGCTTGGTGCGCTCGTTCACCGCATCCGCCATGGCGTCGAGGTCGTGTCGGAAGTCGCGCGCAGGCACCACGATCTCCTCGGCGCCCATCAGCCGGGCGGTGTACGGATAGATGGCGAAGGGCGGGTCGGAGAACACCAGGTTGTCGCCGGGATCGAGGAAGGCCAGACCTAGGTAGTGCAGGATCTCGTCCGAGCCGCGGCCGACAACGATGGTGGCCGGGTCCACTTCCAGCATCTCCGCCAGGGCCTCGGTCAGCTCCACACACTGCGGGTCGGGGTAGACGAAGACCTCCGAGGCCGCCTCCTGCATCGCCCGCACGGCCAGCGGCGATGGCCCCAGCGGGTTCTCATTGGACGCCAGCTTGGTGACGCTCTCGATACCCAGCTCCTGCATGACCTCGTCGGAGGACTTGCCTGGTGAGTAGGGCACGATGCGCTTGACGGTCTCGCGGATCAGCTCATCTGCTTGGGCCACGGTCGGTCTCCTCCCGAGTCATGTGCAGGTCACTCGGAGCTCCGGCTGACGATCTCGCTGAGCAGTCGGCTGACGGAGCGGTCCTCGTGGATGCACCGCAGCGCCTCCGCCAGCAGCGGCGCCACGGAGACAACCTTGAGGTTGTCGGGCGCGCCCGCGCACGGCGGGACGGTGTCGGTGGTATACAGCGCCCGGATGTCGGAGTTGCCGATCAGCTTCGGGGCGTCTCCACACATGATGGCGTGGGTCACACAGGCGTTGACCTCTGTCGCGCCCGCCTGCCTCACCTCCGAGGCCGCGTTGACGATCGTGCTGCCGCTGAGGATGAAGTCATCGACCAGCAGGGCGCGCTTGTCCTTCAGGTCACCGACGGTCTCGATGGTGCGGGCCAGCTCCAGGTTCTCCTCCGGATGGCGTTTGAAGATGACCGCGATGTGGCAGCCCAGGCGCTGTGCGACCTCGCTGGCCCGATCCACCGCTCCGGCGTCGGGGGCCACGATGACGGTGTTCGGGCCGGTCAGGCCCTCCCTGCGGAATATGTTGAGGAAGACCGGCAGGTGGGGGAGGTGATCCATGGGGATGTCGAAGAAGCCCTGGATGGCGCCCTCGTGCAGGTCCATGGTCACGATGCGGTCGGCACCGGCGGCCTCGGTGAGGTCCGCCACCACGCGGGCCGAGATGGGCTCGCGGCCCCGGAACTTGCGCTCCTGCTTGGAGTAGGGGTACCAGGGGATGACCGCGGTGATGCGGCCCGCCGACGCCCGCTTGGCGGCGTCGATCATCAGCCACAGCTCCATGAGCCGGTCGCTGACCTCGTCGGCGAAGGACTGGAAGATGAAGACGTCCTTGCCGCGCACGTTCTCGAGAAGCTGGATCCGGATCTCGTCGTTGGAGAACTTCGAGACGATGGCCTCCGAGACGTGGGTGCCCAACGCCTCGGCCACGTCGCCCGCCAGCTGCACGCTCCCGTTGCCTGTGAATATGCACATGTCATCGAACGCCGGACCCATACCCACGGACTCCCGTTCACGCGTGATGTCGCCGACTGCCGGCCCCCTGACAGAGAAAACGCCGCGGGTTGGCACCGCGGCGTTGGGCTCTGCTGAACTCGTAAGGTGCTAGCAGGACTCCCTCCGCCGCGGGACACACCCGTGGCGATAGTGGTAGCAGCAGCCGGCTTGGTGGATTGCCATCGCTATGTCCCCGCACGGAGAGAGTTTGCGCGCGTTTGACGGTAACCTAACATAGCGAATGGGCCCTGTCAAGGCACGCTCGCTCGGCCAGGGCGGACAGCAAGGGGCTGGCGTCCGGCCGCCCGAGGACGCGCCCTGCGAGGGGATCGCAACCCTGCGGTGCCCGGGGGCTCCCTGCCGAGCATCAGGGCCGGGGCTCACTCGTTCCGGCGGGTGATCTCCACCTCCGCGTGGTCGATGAGCCCGCCCAGCGGCACGCTCATCTTCCGCACACGAACCAGGACCTGCTCGACCGAGAACTCTGCGAGGATCGCCTCGGCGATGTGGTGGGCGAAGGCCTCCAGGAGCCGGAACCGGTTCTCGTCCTGGATGCGGGCTACGAGGTCGTAGACGGCCCTGTAGTCAACAACGGTGTCGGCCACACTGTCGCTGGCGCCTGCAGCGTGGAGGTCAAGCCCCAGCTCCACGTCCACATGAAAGCGACCACCCAGGTCTCGCTCGGAGGCGTCGACCCCGTGGTAGCCGTAGAAGCGCATGTTGTGGATGCGGATGATGTCCATGCCACCCACCGCAGCCGAGAACCTGCGCGCTCACTGCAGAGGCACTTGGGGCGAGGAGAGTTACGG
The DNA here is from genome assembly GCA_049975765.1 of Armatimonadota bacterium. Classification (GTDB taxonomy): domain Bacteria; phylum Armatimonadota; class Zipacnadia; order Zipacnadales; family UBA5352; genus JAYENL01. Next base: position 2,418 of record JBNGDZ010000371.1, on the reverse strand, counting down.
GGCATCGAAGGTCAGGCGCGGATGGTCTGGGAGAGACCGATCTGCTTGAGCCTGCCGGTGGAGGCCGAAGGACTCACGAACCCGATACGTCCGCCGGTCGCCGCTTAGGGAGGATGGAGCGGAAGGTGCTCCCCTCACCGACCTCGGACTCGATCTCCATGTAGCCCCCGTGCGCCTCGGTCACGCGCCGGGTGTAGACCATGCCCAGACCGATACCGCCGGCCTGCTTCTTGGACAGGTCGGTGCGGAAGCCTGCCTCCTTGCCGATCTTGTCAACGGCCTCCGGCGGGATCCCGATGCCCTCGTCCGTGACCTCTATGACGACCATGCCGTCATCGGTCTCGTAGATGCGGACCGTGATGGTTGTACCGGGGTCGGAGTATTTGGCGGCGTTCTTAAGGTAGTTGTCCAGAATCGAGATGATCTTGCCGCGGTCGCCTTCCATAATGAGCTCGTCCGGCGCCTCCACCTCTAGCTCGTGGCCCATGAGATAGTCCGCCAACTCCTCGAGGATCTGGTTCAGGGCCTCGATGAGGTCGAACTCCTCAACTTCCAGCTCCAACTCCTTGCCGGCATGGATGCGGGAGATATTGAGCGTCTCGGCGATCAGCCGGAACATGCGGGCGGACTGGATGAGGGCGGTGCCGATGAACTCGTCGATGATCTCCTGGTCCTCGGGGTGAATGCCGCCCTCGGTCATGGCCTCGATGGTCTGCAGATTCCCCTGGATGACGGTTAGCGGTGTGCGGAGCTCGTGGGCCACCTGCCCCGTTAGCTCCTCAGCCGCGGTACTGAAGGGGGACTGGGTGAAGGCGATGATGATCTGGTCTTCCTGCGTCCGCTGGGCACTTGCCGAGTAGCTCTCATTATCGCGACCGACGAAGGCGCCCGCAGCGTTGCCCTCCGGGGCGTTTCGTACCTCCGCCACCAGCTTGCCGAGCTGCCCCTGGTAGTCGATCTCCTCAAGCGGCCGCCCCTGAAGTGGGTCGATCCCCACCACCTGCATCGCCGCCGCATTTGCCACGAGGACCTCGTCTGAGGGGTCCACAAGCATCAGCCCGACCGGCACAGTGGCGAACGCCGCCTGGATGTCGTCGAACTCGTCGAGCTGCTCCTCCACCAGCAGCGCCGCGGCCTGTCCCGAGAGCGTCTCGGCGAGCTTGTAGTCATCCTCGTCGTAGCGTTCCCCGCGCTTGCCCCACAGCGTGAGCACGCCGACCGTGCGCTGGACGGGCTCCTCCTCAGCCTCCATGGGCTCCCGTTCCCAGACGATCGGCAGCACCAGCACCGGCGGATCAACGGTGACCTCGTCGATCTGCGTGCGTTCGGTGAGCACCACGGGGCCCTTCTGGGAGAGTGCATCGGTGACGGCCGAGGCGAAGTCATCGCTTGTGTCGATGTCCACATGCCCCAGGGAGTCGCTGGTGAGCCCGTCGCGGCGGCTCACGACCGCCTGGGGGTGCAGCCGGTTGTCGGCCACGCCAAGCGAGAAGCAGGCGGCACCCTCCGTTTGGATGATCTGGGCGACCTTTTGTACAAAGCGGTCAAGTATTGCCGAGCGCACTGCCGTCACCTGCGCAGGATGGCATATACAGCCAGCGGACGCATGCCTGAGCACAGCTATCAATGTACTCGAAGGCTGGCCGCCACGTCAAGCCCGGCTCTGCGTCGCCGGGTGCCGCCAAGATTAAGTTTCCTGTGACTTCCCGAACTCTCTGTTCCGCCCGGAGCCTGAGGCCCCGGGACCAGTCCACCGGGAAGTGCGCGTCCTCTACCCGTGGGCACCGACTGTCCCATGGGGCTTGCGGCCCGGCAGTGGCAGATGGCGCACCGGCCGAGACCAGAGGTCTCCGCTGCCCGTGCCACGGAACGGCGGGGGCTGGCCGTGTCGCCGAGACTGCCTGCGGCCGCCGAGTGGCCGGTCTCTACCCCGGCCCGGCCGTTGCTCAGGGCCTGTCAGTCCCCGTTGCGGCCTCGCTTAGCGTGGCGGCTCCATCCCGCTTCCTCCCGACGCGCCGCCGCGTCCGGACGAGGTGGAGGACCGCAGCAACGACCGCTCCGACCGCCGCCCAGACCATTGCGGAGAAGGCTATGGCCGCGGGCGGTGGCATCAGAGACTCGCCGGCGGCCAGCCGCCACGGCAGCTCCGCCAGCGTCCCGGCGGCGCGGAGCGCACTGCCTCCGACCAGCGCCATCATCCCCAGCGGGCCCTCGTGCATCCAGCAGTGGATGAAACAGGCGCCGAGCGCCTGGCAGACGGCTGGGACCAGCCAGCCCAGCAGCAACCCCGCCAGCGCGCCACATGCCGCCATGCCTCCGGGCGAGTTCTTCGTCCTGGCCGCCCGGTAGGCGGCCGCCAGGCCGCCGGCCACCAGCCCGACGAGGGTCCAGCCGATGGCTGCCATGGCCGCCTCTGAG
>JBNGDZ010000370.1:0-5348 GCA_049975765.1 Armatimonadota bacterium | reverse complement strand
GAAATCCTGTGCGCCGGTCGGCGCCCATGCTACCCCCGCCTGGCCGAACACCAGGCCGTGGCCCTGGCCGACCTGCTGCACCTGGACGCCGGGGTTCAGCTCCCAGCCCTGCAGGGGCTGCGTCTCGAAGGTCTCGGTGAAGCCCTGGGTCGAGGCGAGACCGGGCGGCTCCCCGGCCTCTGGCGGGGTCGGCTGCCCCGCTGGCTGCGCTGATGCAACCAATGAGACGGTGACCGCAGCGGTGAGCGCCAGCCACGAAGCACGCATCACCACCACCTCCATCGTGCGCCCACTGTTCTGACGAGGTGTCAAGACATTTCCGGCACACAGCGTGAGGCGTGCTCCGCAGGACGCTCACGGATGACCCATGACATGCAACTTCTAACACACTCTCGCAGGCCCTGCAATAGACTTCGCCCTTGACGTGCACAGGGTTACAGTCGTCCGTGACAGTCGGTGCCGTGGCTGAGCGAGTGGCCACTTCAGCACACGGGGTGGGGATAGGAGGGGGCGAGCGCCAGGACGCTCCCCATCACGTGGCCGCGGAGTTCCGTCGCAAGGGGCAAGAGAATCGCCGAGCCGACCAGTCTCTCCGCCGGGGCCGGCTTCCCCCACCGATCTGAGTGAGTTCCTGCGGAGGGCCGCTCCGCGTGTCGGACATTCCTGTTGCGGAACGGAGGTGATGTTGCACCGCTGGCGAACCCGCTTCGGCTGGCCGTGGCTGCGGTGTCCACTGAGGTCGGGCATCGTCTGCTTGGGGCAGGGGGGGAGCGACGAGAGTAACCACTATCTCCGGCGAGCCATCTCGGCTCGCGACCGGTGGTGAGCCTCATGAGCCTCGGACGCCTCCTGTTGATGCCATGCCTGACCTTGGTGGTCGCCGGCTGTAGCGGAGGTCAGCCCGCCGTCCCGCCGCCCGGCGACGCGGCGGCGGATCACCACGTGGCGACAGGCGGCAATGACGCCGGCCCGGGCACTGCCGATCAGCCCTGGGCGACCATCCAGCACGCCGCCGATGCCGCGGCGCCCGGTGAGACGGTGCAGATCCACGCGGGTCAGTACGATGAGGACGTGCGCCTGAGCCGCTCCGGCGATCTCGGGGCGCCCATCACGTTGCGAGGAGCGCCGAACCGCGCCACGGTCGTTCGGTCATTCGAGCTGGCGCAGGGGGCCTCACACGTTCGCCTCAACGGATTCGCCGTGCGGGGCTACGACATCTGGGGCATCACGCTCAACGGGGACAACACCGACATCGGGCTCTCGGACCTTGAGGTGAGTGGGGGCGAGGTGGGTATCAGGCTCACCGTGGGCTACTCGGGGGAGGAGCCGGAGTTCGGCCCCGTATCGGGTGTCATTGTCCAGGATACCTGCATCCACGACGTCGTGTACGCCGGCGTTGACGGCACGCCGGGGCCCTGCAACCAGCTCAGCTTCCGCCGCGTGGAGGTCTACGGCGCCGGCTTGGGCGGGGAGGACTCCTTCGCCGCGGACGGTCTCTCTATCGAGAGGGGACGGGACCTGCGGGTCGAGGAGTGCAGCATCCACGATAACGGCGGCGATGGCATTGACCTCAACTCGCGTGACACAGACGCTGACGTCGGGCAGATCCTGGTCATGCGCAACGCCGTCTACAGAAACCACCTCAATGGAATCAAGCTCTGGGCGGGTGGCCGGATGGAGCGCAACACAGTCTGGGGTCAGGGAGTGAACCCCGTGGACGTGGGCGCCTTAGACTGTGCCGCGACCATCGTGAACAACACCATCGCCTACAACATGTGGGATGCCGATTACGGCGCGCGTGACTACGCCTCGACGTTCGGCTACGCCGAGCCCGGCGCCCGGCCGCCCACCGTCATGCTCACGCTCCGCGGCAACATCTTCGCATTCAACACCGGGCCCGCGCAGGGGTCCCCGACCGGGATCTACCTCGGGCCGGGCGTTCGGCTCGTCGAAGAGCGGGACAACGTGTTCTTCAGTCGCGAGGACGAGGAGATCTACGCCGGGTTCATCGGAGCGGAAGGTCGTGAGGTGTCCCGCGAGGACATAACGGACGGCACCTGGGCAGAGCTAAGCGGCCACGGCGTCGGAGACCTCGTCGCCAATCCGATGTTCGTTTCGGGATGGCCCAACGTTGACCTGCGGCTGCGAGAGGGCAGCCCGGCGGCAGGCGTAGGAGCCACCGGTCACCGCCCTTGATACGGCTGAGCCCGTCTGCACATTTCGCCGCTTCTGAGATGTATTGACAAGATGCCTCACTGACGCCTATAGTAGAGCCGTCGGCGTTGATACCGTACTGCTGGCTGCAGCGGATCATCTGCGAGGGCAAGTATGAGGCGCTGGGCTCCTCCTCATGAAGGTCCAGCCATCTCTACACCTCTTTCGCAGACACACGATCCCCCTCTGAGCCCGTGCGGCACCTGATGCCCGCGGGGGGAGCTGTGCCTGGTCGCGCAGACCGGGTCAGATGGTTTGCCGCCAACTCAGGGCGCCGTTCAGACCGAGCATGGTGGGAAGAGCGATGCCTACGTGGTGAATCTCATCGCGGGAGGATGATGCGCGACATCGACCAAAGGCTGGCGCTAAGGGCAGGGGCGTGCGGAGCCCGATGAGGGCCCGGCACGCCTGCTGCATCACCGAGGCTGGCAGGCGAAAGCCCGGTAGGAGACGCCGGACTGGGCGGCGGACGACATGCCCGGGGCCGGCGCCATCAGCGCGCTGAGAGTCTGCCAGCGATGGACGAGGTAGTCCAGCGCCGCCCCTGCCGGCATGGCATGGCTGCTGCCGGCCGTGACGGAGTTCACCTCGCTGTCGCCGGTCTCAGTCCACGAGGGCAGTGCGACCAGCCCGCCGTCGCGCAGGAGGCGGCCCGAGCCGGAGAAGTCCGGCCCCAGGTGGAAGACGCCGCTCACCCCGTCGCCCAGGTCGGCGCTCATGGTCCCCCACCGGCCGGGCGCGCCGGCGGCCTCGGTCAGACTGAACTCCGCCGTCTCCCCGTTGATGACGTATGTGCCGGTGGTGGCCTGCGAGAAGTCCGGCTGCAGGAAGTCGGGCGCAGCGAGGGGGACGTCCAGTGAGAATCTGGAGCCATCGCTCTGCTGGGACTGCACGGTGGTCTGGCCGCCCGCCGTGATGACCTCGAACTGCTGCGTCAGCCCGCTGGGGAGCTGGGACGTGCCCTGCAGCTCGAAGGCGTCATCGGACATGTCGAAGGGCGTCCCCCGGTCGTCGATGATCGAGGTGTAGGTTACGGTCGTTCCATCGCTGGAGGTGACCTCCCAGTCGATGGTGGTCTGTGAGACGCCATCGAACTCAGGCACGGACTGCCGCATCGTCTGTGAGGTGCCGTCGGCGTAGATGATCTCCAGAGTCACGGTGCCGTCCGGGAAGGTCGTGATGACCGCCTTGGTGCCGTCGGGAGCGGTGTAGGTCTGGGTGACCGAGCCGTCATCGTTGAAGACAGGATCACCGAAGGAGGCCTCCTCGCCACCCGTCTGGCTGGTCACCAGGCCCCACAGGATCTGTCCCCACTGCTTCACGAACAGCACCGCCGAGACCTGTCTCGGCGTATACTGCGAGCCCACCGTCTGCACGCCGCGGATGCTCCCGCTCGAGCAGCCGGCGAGCAGCAGCACGAGGCACGCTAGTGTTAGCACGCAGGCGCCCCGGAGCGTGGATCGCATCGGCAATTCCTCCCGGTCGATCAGTGACGGTACTCCACGCCGGCCCGCACGGCCAGCCCGGACTGTGGGAAGCCCCAGAACGTCTCATAGCCCTTATCGGTCAGGTTGAGGATCTCGAGAAAGTAGTTCTCATGCAGACTGCGCTGGTACTGCGCGCGCAGATTCAACAAGCCGTAGCCTGACACGGCCTGCGTGTTCTGCGCGTCGTGGAAGCGGTCGTCCACCCAGACGCCCTCAAGGCCGACGCGCCAGCCCTCCTGATCGATGTAGTCGAGCCGCCCGCCGAGCTGCCACTGCGGCACATAGGGCCACTCGGTCCCAGTCACATGCACCTCGGGGAAGCTGCCCTCGCTGTCCTGCCACCGCACCCACACCCGGCCGGTCACGGCATCGTTGAGCCACTGCTCGTAGCCCACATCCGCCACCCACCGCTCGCCCTCCTCGACAAGCACGCGGCCGGGCAGGCCGGTGAAGGCAGGGTCCTGCGTGTCGATCATCAGCCCGTCCACGTCCTGATATGCCAGCGCGCCGGTGAGCGTGCCGCCGGTGGCGGCGCTGCCCTGATAGCGCAACTGGTAGGACTGCCCCGAGCCGCCTTCAGTGAAGCTAAGATAGCGCAGTCCAAAGGGATCGGCAAGGGGCTCCACCGGGGCAAGCTCTGCGATATCGGTGCGGAAGATCGGGTCGGCGCTGAGCGACAGCCAGCTCGACCGATCGGGCCGGTAGAGGGCCACGAACCTGGGACGCGACACGCCGTCGGCGCCGCTCTGTTTGCCATAACGGCCGCCGATCAGGACGCTGAGGTCCTTGCTCACGTGGCGTCGGGCCTCAATCCAGAAGTTGCTGGTCTCCGGGGACGTGGATGTCGCGAAGGGCTCGAAGGCCACCTCGCCGCTCTCGGGATCGACCGCTCCGACCTCTCCTGAGCGATCCCTGTCAGTCCACTGATGGGCGTAGCCGGCGCTGAGGCGTGTCCCATCCTGCAGGTCCGCCTCCACCCGCACCTCCGGCATGTGCTGAGTCTGCTCGTTCTCGAGCATTCGGAAGGGATTATCGTCGGCCACCTGCAGGCTTCCGGGATTGCGGAAGCGGAACTGGCTGGTGCGCACTGTGTACTTGACGGTCGCGCTCGCGGCCGGCGACAGCTTCGACCGATAGGCCACCAGCGCGTCCCAGCCGCTCAGCGCGTGGCGGTCGTCCGGGTCGCCGGGCCTGTCCTCCGTGCGCGGCCCCGGAAGGGCGGCGTCGGTATCGAACCATGTCCCGTAGAAGGCCAGCTGATGGTCCGGGTCCGGCTGGTGGCCGGCGATGACCTCGACCAGCCCCTCGCTGTGGTCATGGTTCACGGCCCGGAAGCCGTCGCTGTCCTCGGTGACGCCGCTGGCGAAGTAGCTCAGGCGCCCCTCCTCCGCCATCCCGCTGTGCCGGGCGTCGAGGTGCAGCTCCTCGTGACTGCCGATCCAGCCCGTGGTCTCCGTGCGGGCGTAGCGGCGCGTCTCCAGCATCGCGGACGGGTCCTTCGTCAGCGCGGTGAGGATCTCGCGAACCGCATCCCGCGCTCTGTCGGACTGCAGGTAGAGCTGAGCGAGCTGATAGTGCGCCTGCGGGTAGTCCTCATCGAGCGCGACGGCCTGTCGCAGCTCTGTCAGCGCGCGATCGGTCCGCCCC
>JBNGDZ010000369.1:0-5357 GCA_049975765.1 Armatimonadota bacterium | reverse complement strand
GCAAGCGCGTTGGCGGCGCCTCGTGGCCATTGCCCAGGGCGTCCCGGCGCAGCCGCTCCAGGGTCCCCTCTCCGGTCGTTACCAGCAGGCGGAGCGTCTCGTCACCGAGCGCCACCTCGATGACCTGCTGGAGCTCGCCGACCATCTCCTGGACGTCGTCAGACGACTCCTGGCTCCGACCCTCAGCAGGCTCGGCCGGGGGAGCTGGCGGGCCGGCCCCCTCCTCCGCGCGCACAGGTGCAGGCTGCTCCTGCCTGACTTGGAGGGCGGTATCGAAGATGTCGTTGATGGTCTGCTTGACCAGCGCCTCGGCCTCGGGGACCGCCGCGTAGCTGTCGGTCACCTTGTTCCGCGCTCGCTGCTGGCGCTCCTCGGTGGCCTGGGTGTCGGTGTAGGTGACGGAGCGGGGTGCGATGATGGTACGCTGGGCGACCATGCCCGGCTCGAGGCTCACCTTCTGGGGTAGGAGCCTCATGTAGAGAGCCCCGAACAGCAGCAGGGAGGTGCCGACCGCCATGGCGGCGCGGGTGTACGTAAAGGAGTTGAGCGGCACACCCAGCACGCTGGGCCGGGATACGGCGTCGTTGTTCGCGCTGTTACGCCCTCTGCGCATCCTCGATCCCGGCCCGCGGTCCGCCAGGACGCTCGGCGGCCGAGTAGGCGCGCACGACGCGCTGGACCAGGTCGTGGCGCACGATGTCGCGCTCGGTGAGAGTGCACAGCTTGACGCCCTCGACGCCCTCCAGGACCTGCAGGGCGTGCCGGAGGCCGCTGGAGTCGTCGTCGGGCAGGTCGCTTTGAGTGATATCCCCGGTGACGGCCATCCTGGAGCCGAAGCCCATCCGGGTGAGGAACATCTTCATCTGCGCTATGGTGCAGTTCTGCGCCTCGTCGAGGATCATGTAGGCGTCATTGATGGTGCGCCCGCGCATGTAGGCAAGGGGCACCACCTCGATGGTGCCATGCTCCGTCAGGCGCCGGGTGCGGTCGGTACCGATGATGTCGTGGAGTGCATCGTAGAGCGGCCGCAGGTAGGGATCGACCTTATCGAGCATGTCGCCGGGCAGGAAGCCGAGAGACTCGCCGGCCTCGACGATAGGCCTGGAGAGGACCAGGCGGTTGACGTCTCCGGCCTTCAGGGCCGCCGCGGCGGCGGCCATCGCCAGGTAGGTCTTGCCGGTGCCGGCAGGCCCGATGCAGAAGGTCAGGTCAAGGTCGCGAAGGGCCTGGACGTAGTCGGCCTGTGCGGTGGTCTTGGGGCGAATGGCCTTGCCCCGGTGGGTCACGATGACGGCCTCTGCCAGCAGCGTCTCCGAGGGGTCCTCGGACTCGGCGGTCGTGGCGCGCAACGCGCAGGTGATGTCGTGCTGTGTGGGCACAGCGCCCCCGCGGATGGCCTCCAGGCAGGTATCCAACAGCTTTGCGGCGGTCTCGGCGCGGCCCCTGTCTCCGTATATCTGCAAGCGATCGTCGCGGGGGACGATCACGACGTCCAGCTCATCCTCGATCATGCGCAGATTCGCGTCTCGCTCGCCTACCAGCGAACTCAGCTCCCCGCCCTCGACCTGGACGGAGGTCGTGGGCTTACGCGTGCTCTGCTGTGACGTGATGAATCAGCCTCCTATGATAGGCGGGTCCGCCTTGCCAAGCCGGACCCCCGAAGGAATTGAGCGCGGCGCTGTCACGCCGCGGTCAGATGTCGTTCGCACTACCTTGAGTATATACCACCGTACCCTCAGAAGTCAATGTGCGCGGGGAACCCAGAAGGCCCCAGACGGCCCGTCCCGCCGAACGTGGCGGCGGACCTCCGCCCGGGGTGCTTCCGGCGCCGCACCCCGGCGAGCCGTGGCTCCTCCCGGGTCCTGGGGCGTCAGCGCATAACGGCTTTGACGAGCTTCAGGGCGCCCTGGTTCCATGCCACGCGGTGGGTTACACCGGTACCATGGCCCAGCTCATCCTTATGGTCGAGATACCACTGGTAGGATCGAATCAGCGCCTCGGCGTTGGAGTACTGGGCCGACCAGCCCAGCGTCTGCTTGATCTTGTCCACGGCCACGAAGCTGTCGGTGTCGGCGGTGCCGTAGACCCACTTATACAGTGGCGAGAGGTGCAGCGCCTCCAGCAGCGCGAGCGCGGGCTTGACGAGCCACGCCGGGGTGCCCATCACGCGCGCGCCGGTGCCCGCGTAGTCACACAGCGCCCCCACGTCCTCCCGGACGGTGTGAAACTCCTCCGCGCCCACGTTGAAGGTGTCATTGCATATGTCAGGGTCCTCGGTGGCGCACAGCCAGATGGCCTCACACAGGTCCTCGACCTCCAGGAGCTGGTAGCGGTTGGAGCCGTCGCCGATGATGGGGATCTTGCAGCCGCTCTCGACCCAGTCGTAGAGGATCTGGAAGACGCCCAGCCGGGCGGTGCCGATGAAGGTCTTGGGGCGGACGATGGCGACGGGGAGGTTATCCTGGTACTGGTGGCAGACCTCCTCGGCCTGCACCTTGCTCTCACCGTAGGGCCCAACGCCCTCCATGGGATGGTCCTCGTAGAGTGGATGGACGTCCGGGATGCCGTAGACGGCCGTGGAGGAGACGTAGACCACGCGGGGGATGTCCAGCGCCCGGGCCACCTCCAGGGCGTTGCGGGTGCCGCCCACGTTCGTGGAGAAGATGTCCCGGGGCTTCCACAGCGGCAGGGCGGCGGCGGCGTGGATGAGGCAGTCGAGCTCTCTTCCCTCGAGCGCCTGCTGCAGCCCGTCGCGGTCGCGGACGTCGCAGGTCAAGAACTGGGTGCCCTCGGGATAGTCGGACTGGATGTAGTCCGCGATGTCCAGAAGGACGAATCGGGCAGCGGAGTCCTTCTCGGCGAAGTAGTTGACGATGTGATACCCGAGGAAGCCGGCGCCGCCGGTCAGCGCGATCATAGACTCACGGTCCCTCCCAACAGATAGTTGCTGCCGGCACAGCAGGTGATGAGCGATGGGCATCGCCCACCGGGGGCAGGTTCCGGCCCACCCTGCTCGCGACCTTCAACGCGGCGGTCAGCGGCCCTGGTTCCCCTGAGGTCGAGTACCGCCTGGAGGGCGCTGAGAGGTCGCCCGCTGTTGACCACCGGGGAGCCGGTGCCTATAATCTGGGCCACCGTCCGGAGAGCCCTGGACGGTCACCACGCCACCAGCGATATCCGAGGTTGAGCATGAAGGCCGTCATCCTTTGCGCAGGGCACGGAACGCGCCTGCGGCCGCTGACCTACTACCTCTCGAAGGCCATGGTGCCGGTCGCGGGCGTGCCGCTGATTGAGCACATCATCGTTCGCCTGCGGGATCACGGCTTCGACGAGCAGATCATCGCGCTGTCGTGGATGGCCGAGCAGGTGACGCACTATCTGGGCGACGGCGGGCGCCTCGGCGTGCGGATCCAGTACTCGGTCAACACCGAGCCGTCCGGGACGGCCGGCGAGGTGCATCACCTGCATGAGCTGCTTGAGGGCGAGGAGCACCTGCTGGTGCACTACGGCGACATCCTCACGAACCTGGATGTGCGGCGGCTGGCCGACGAGCACCTCAAACACCGGCCGGCCGCCACGCTGGGATTCGTGACCGGCGTCGAGTTCCACGCGGGCGTGGCGGAGCTGGGCGAGGACGGCTCGGTGCTCAGCTTCGTGGAGAAGCCGGCGATCGAGAGGCCCACGAACGCCGCGGTCTTCGCTCTCAGCCGCCGGGCCCTGGAGTACTGCGGCCCGGAGAGGGACTTCTCGCGGGACGTCTTCCCGGAGCTGATTGCGGCCGGGGAGGCGGTCCGGGGCTTCGTGGACCGGGACGCATGGTGGATTGACGTCGGTCGGCTTTCGGACCTGGAGAGGGCAAACGAGTTCCTCGAAGGAGCGAAGTGATGAGCACTGAGACCATGAGGGAGCAGCGTGAAGCGGATCGGGCACTGACGGCGGCCCTGAAGTCCAAGGCCGTGGACCTGGGGGCGGACCTGGTGGGCGTGGGACCGGTGGAGCGGTGGGAGGGCGCGCCGGCGCAGATGCATCCGCTGGGGCACTGGCCCCAGGCCCGCAACGTGGTGGTGGTGGCGATCCACCATCCGGACGCCTGCGTGGAGCTCGGCGGCATCCCGGACGCCCATCATATGGGCCCCTACGGCGTGCAGGGGAAGATGAACGAGAGGCTGGGGTACATCCAGTTCCACCTGGCGCGGTGGCTGGAGGAGCGGGGACACGGCGCGCTGCCCATCCCGCCCACCAACATCTGGCGCTACCGGCCCTTCCGGGAGATCGAGCGGCCGTTGGGCCCCGACCTGTCGAACATCCACGCGGCCGCGTGCACCGGCCTGGGCGAGATCGGCTACCACGGGCTGCTGATGACGCCGGAGTTCGGCACCTGGCAGCGCTTCTGCTGCATGATCACGGACGCCCCGCTGGTGGCCGACCCCATGTACGACGGTCCGCCGCTGTGCGACCGCTGTGATGCCTGCGTTCGCATGTGCGACGCCCAGTGCGGCGGCGCGCTGGCGCATGAGGTGACCGGGGAGGTGGTGCTCAACATCGACGGCAGGCAGTTCCGGTACGCCGAGAAGAACCTGTGGCGCTGTGCCTGGAGCGAGCACTTCGGCCTCGACGCCTTCCTGGACATCCCGCCACATGTGACCGAAGAGGCGATCCTCGAGAACCTGCGGGAGCACGGCCGGCGGGGCGGCACGCAGGGGCCGTGCCTGAAGTACTGCCGGCCGCCGCATCTGCGGGGCCGCTACCTGCACCGGGAGGTGCCGCCCGAGTCGCCTCCCGATCGGCGGCTGACTGAGCGCATCAAGCGCATGGCGCGGGACGGACAGATGGCCCTGCTGGGCATCACCACCGCCGACCGCTGGGAGGAGGGAGAGGAGAACAATCCGCGCGAGCACCTTCCGGACTGCCGGTCGGTGATCGTGTTCGCGGTGGACTGGCCGGCGGACTCCAACGTGTCGGGCTGCGGACCGCTCGGTGAGCCGTGTGAGGCCGCGCGATGGGGCGCCTCGCTGCTGCTCGATCACCTGGAGCTGGACATGACCAGGGAGCTGGAGCGGTGGGACTACTACAGCGTCTGCAACACCGGCTTCCGACCGCAGGAGGCGGCGGACAGGCTGGGGCTGCTGGAGCGGGTGGACGGGCAGCTCTTCAGCCCCCGCTTCGGCAATCGCCTCGGCTGGCGGGCGGTCCTGACCCAGGCGCCGCTGGCGGAGACCGCCACGGGGCTGGCCGAGGGGCGGGAGAGGGCCGAGCCGACGCTCGACGAGCTTCGGGCTCTGCTGGCTGAGGATGGCGCGGATCTGCTCGGCGTGGCCTCGGCTGAGGCGGTCAGTGAGATCGCCGCGGAGCTGCAC
>JBNGDZ010000368.1:905-5358 GCA_049975765.1 Armatimonadota bacterium | reverse complement strand
TGCGGGAGGGGGCAGGCGACCAGGTTCCGGACTGGCGAGGGCCCCTCGAATCGCCCCAACGCCTGTGTGCTCCCTCTGTCCCGCCTGCGAACGAGGCCGCCAGGGAGAGGGGCGGGTGGGGGTCGTTGCCCAACGGCGACCTCCCCCGCCCTCACACACGACGTTCGGGCACCCCCTCCCTGGGAGGTAGACGACACCTCCTGCGGGAGGGGGCAGGCGACCAGGTTCCGGACTGGCGAGGGCCCCTCGAATCGCCGCCGACGGCTGTGTGCTCCCCCAGATCGCATGACACTACTTGACACACACAACACGGTTTCTCTCTGGCCTGTGGGTGAGGCCGCCAGGGAGAGGGGATGGCCGACCCTGCGGTTAGGCCCGGGGGTGAGGCACGTCTCCAGCACGCGCGCCTCTGCGCGTCGCCCCCCCCCGCGCGGCAGCTTTACACCCCTCCTTGGGGCGTGCTATAATCGCCCGAGGAGCTTCATGGAATGCGAATCCTCGGAATAGACACCGGACTGGCGGACACCGGCTACGGCATCATCGACGCCCGTGAGGGTGTCTGCCACGTCGTCGAGGGGGGCGTGATCACCACCGCGCCCGATGAGGACCTGACCGTCCGGCTGCAGCGCATCCACGAGGCGACCATCGCCATCATCGACGAGTTCGACGTGGACCGCGTCGTGGTGGAGGACCTCTACGCCGAGTACCCCCATCCCCGAACCGCGATCATGATGGGCCACGCCCGCGGGGTGGTGATGCTGGCGGCCGGCCAGCGGGCCGTGACGGTGGAGAGCTACCCGGCGTCGCTGGTGAAAAAGTCGCTGACGGGGAACGGTCGCGCCTCCAAGGAGCAGGTGCGGCGGATGGTGATGCAGACGCTGAAGCTGGCGGACGCCCCCGGCCCCGACCACGTCTCCGACGCCCTGGCGCTGGCACTGTGCCACGCGGCGCCGGCCCGTCGCAGCCCCATGGCCCGAGGCCGCCGGCGGGCGGGCGACCTGCCCCCGGCTGTCGCTGAGGCTATCGCGAAGGCCCGGGGTGACGAGGCGTGATCCGCTACCTGCGCGGCGAGCTCGTCTCCGTGGATGAGGACAGCGCCATCGTGGACGTGGCCGGGATCGGGTACGAGGTCAATGTCTCTCCCCCCTTCGCGGACCGCCTTCGGCGGAAGGGCGCCGGGGCGGAGGTCACCATACACACCTACCACACCGAGCGCGGCGGCGCGGCCGGCAGCGGAACCCCTATGCTGGTGGGCTTCGAGTCCGAGCTGGAGCGCAGCTTCTTCGAGGAGCTGCTAACGGTCCACCAGCTTGGCCCGGTGGGCGCCTGTAAGGCCATGGCGCTTCCCGTCTCCACCATCGCCAAGGCCATCTCCGTGGGCGATGAGACCGCGCTCAAGCGTTTGCCGGGTGTGGGCAAGCAGCGGGCCAGGGACATGATCAGCAAGCTCCAGGACCGCATGGCGCCGTATCTGGCGGCCGATGAGGAGCTGGCCGAGCGGGAGCCGGCCGACGAGCTGACCGCGGAGGCGCTGGCGATCCTGACCCAGCTTGGGCTGTCGCAGTCGGCGGCCATCGAGCGCATCCAGGCGGTGCGGGACGCCGAGCCGGAGATCGACGAGGTGGATGAGCTGGTCCGCGCCGTCTTCCGCAGGAAGTGAGGACATCGCACGTGGCCGAGGAGAGCATGGACGGGCGGCGGCGGCTGGTGGCCGGGGACGCCGAGGATCAGGAGCGGGCCTCCATGGCCGCGCTGCGCCCGCGCACGCTCGATGAGTACGACGTGGGCCAGGAGCGGGTCATCGAGGGCCTGCGGGTGGCCATCGCCGCGGCCCGCCAGCGCGGTGACGTCCTCGACCACGTGCTGCTGGACGGCCCCCCGGGCCTGGGCAAGACCACCCTCGCACACATCATCGCCAACGAGATGGGCGGAGAGATCCATCAGCACTCCGGCCCGGCGCTGGAACGGGCCTCGGACCTGGTGGGGATCCTGACGAATATCGACCGCGGGGACATCATGTTCATCGACGAGATCCATCGCCTGCCGCGGGTGGTGGAGGAGTACCTCTACTCGGCGATGGAGGACTTCCGCATCGACTTCGTGGTGGACAGCGGCCCCTACGCCAAGACCATCCCGCTGGAGCTGGACGCCTTCACGCTGGTGGGCGCCACTACTCGTGCCGGGCTGCTCACGCCGCCGCTGCGCAACCGCTTCGGCATCTTCTACCACCTCGACTTCTACACCCCCGAGCAGCTCCAGAAGATCGTGCGCCGCTCGGCGCAGATTCTGGAGGTGGAGCTGTCGAAGGGCGGCGCGGCGCAGATCGCCCGGCGCTCCCGCGGCACAGCGCGGGTGGTCAACCGACTGCTGCGCCGTGTGCGCGACTACGCCCAGATCATGGCCGATGGCGAGATCACTGAGGAGGTCGCCTGCGAGGCCCTGGAGGCGCTGGGTGTGGACGAGCAGGGCCTCGACGATCTGGACCGCAAGTACCTGCGCACGCTGATCGACTACTACCAGGGAGGGCCGGCGGGCGCCAATGCCCTGGCGGCGACCCTGGCCGAGGAGCAGGATACGCTCGAGGACGTGGTGGAGCCCTACCTGCTCAAGATCGGCTTTGTGATCCGCACGCCCCGTGGGCGCATGGCCACAGATCGCGCTTACAAGCATCTAGGCATCTCGGGCGAGGCCCCCGAGCCCCCCAGCGCCCAGGACACGCTGCCGCTGCAGTGATCCGCACACGCCAAGCCGACCGATCCGGAGGAGCACCGTGACCTTCACGATCCTCGGAACCGCCGCTGCGGAGGGCTGGCCCGCCCTGTGGTGCCCATGTCAGTTGTGTGCGCAGGCCCGCAGACTCGGCGGCAAGAACATCCGGCGCCGATCCGCCTATCAGCTCGGAGAGCGTATCCACGTGGACTTCGGGCCCGACTCCTTCGCGCAGATGGTGCAGTTCGACCTCGACTACGCCGCCATGGAGCATCTGCTCATCACCCACTCCCACGCCGATCACCTCACCCCGGCTGAGATCATGTACCGCCGGCCGGGCTTCGTGGACCTGCCGGACGACCAGGTGCTGACCATCTACGGCAATGACGCCGTCCGCCGGGTCTTCGACGGGCTGGAGCACTCCCTGGCGGAGGCCCGGGCTCGCTTTGAGCTCATCGAGGCCTTCGAGCTCATCGACCTGGGCGAGGGCGTGTTCGCCACGCCCATCGTGGCCGATCACGCCGATGGGGAGATGGCGGTGAACTACCTCTTCGAGCGTGACGGCCGGACGCTCTTGCAGGGCAACGACACGGGCTGGTGGCCGGAGGAGAGCTGGGAGTTTCTGGGGCGGCATGAGCTCGACATCGCGATCCTGGAGTGCACCTACGGGCCGCGCGAGGGCGGGCGGCAGCACCTGGGGGTCAATGAGGTGGTGCAGGTGCGCGATGAGCTGGCGAGGCTGGGCGCCCTGACGCCCGACGCCCGGGTCGTCGCCACGCACTTCTCGCACAACGGCGGCTGGCTGCACGAGCGCCTGGAGGAGTTCTTCGCCCCGGAGGGCATCGAGGTGGCCTTCGACGGCATGACCCTCGAGCTGTGACCCGGCCCGGCACCGGAGAGCAGCCTGGCGTCAGCCGATCGCCTCGTCGGCCACCTGGACTGCCTCGTCGGCGAGGCGGCGGGCGGTGGCGCGGTCGTCGGCCTCGGCCACCACGCGGATGATCGGCTCGGTGTTGCTCGGGCGCGCGTGGAGCCAGGCGTCGCCCTCGAAGAACACCTTCACGCCCTCAGTGAGGTCCATCTCGCGACCCTCGTAGTGCCGCTGCAGGGCGAGTATCGCGCGCCCGGTCATCCCCGCCGGGCAGGGCAGGCG
The DNA here is from genome assembly GCA_049975765.1 of Armatimonadota bacterium. Taxonomy (GTDB): domain Bacteria; phylum Armatimonadota; class Zipacnadia; order Zipacnadales; family UBA5352; genus JAYENL01. Next base: position 1,496 of record JBNGDZ010000368.1, on the reverse strand, counting down.
GTCCTTGACGATGGCGGCCGGCCGGAAGCTGGCCGCCCACTGGCTGACCGTCACGCCGCGCCGCGCCATCCCCTCCAGGATCAGCGCCATGGCGGCCAGGTTGTCGCGGCAGTAGTGCAGCTTTGGGTCGATGACGCCGCCGTTGCCCTCGCCGCCCCCGATGGCATCCACGGCCAGCATGGTCTCGACGACGTTGACCTCGCCCACCTTCGAGCGGATGACCTCGCAGCCGTGACGCTGACCGACCTCCTCGATCATGCGACTGGTGGAGAGGTTTGTCACCAGCGGCCCGCCCCGGCGCTTCTCGGCCATCACGTCGGCGGCGAATGCCAGGGTGAACTCCTCGCCGATGGCCTCCGCGCGCTCGGAGACGATGGCCAGCCGATCGCCGTCGGCGTCCTGGCCGAAGCCGATGTCCGCGCCGTGCTCGGCGACCGCCTCGCAGAGCTGGCCGAGGTTCTCGGGGATGGGCTCGGGCTCGCGCGGGAAGCGGCCGTTGGGCACATCGTTGATCGCCACCACCTCGCAGCCCATCTTCTGTAGCAGACCCTCCGCGCAGTCGGCGCCGGCGCCGTTGACGGAGTCGATAAC
>JBNGDZ010000368.1:0-895 GCA_049975765.1 Armatimonadota bacterium | reverse complement strand
CGATAACCACCTTCGGCGCCATCTTCCCGATGGCGTCGCGGTCGGTGGCGTAGAGGACCTTCGAAAGATGGCGGTTGATGGCGCCCTCATCGCCCCCCATGCGCCCCAGGGCGTCGTGAGGCTGCTGGACGAAGGCCCCCTGGTGGTAGACGTTCAGCAGCTCCTCGGCCTGGTACTGGTTGAGAAAGACGCCGTCCTCCCGACAGAACTTGAGGGCGTTCCAGGCCGCAGGGTGATGGCTGGCGGTGATGGCGACCCCCCCGTCCGCGGCAAGATCCACCACGGCGTGCTGCATGGTGGGCGTGGGGCATACGCCCACGTCGATCACCGAGCAGCCCGTCGAGAGCAGCCCACCGACGAGGGCGTTGAGAATCATCTCCCCGGACGGTCGCGGATCGCGGCCGATGACCACCACGCCGCCATCGAGGTAGGTGCCGAAGGCCTCGGCGAAGCCCACCACGAGCTGTGGCGTGAGGGACTGGCCCACGATGCCCCGGACGCCGGATACCCCGATCTTCAAGCTCTGGATGCCAGGCATCAGTGATCCCCTTGCTTGACGACAGCAGTCAGCTATCAGCGTACGGCAATGCGAGAGTCTAAGGGGCACCGCTACACGGGCCCTGCCGTTCGCCGCGCGCTCACATCAGCCGGTTCACCCACCGGACGTACTCATCGGCCAGGTCCATGGCCAGGCCCTGCGCCTTGGCCTCAGTGATCACGCGGATGCGCGGCTCGGTCATCGACACCCGGACGTGCACCCACCGGTCCGGGCCGACCAGCTTGATGCCATCATCGAGGTTCACCTCGTCCGCCCAGGGCGCGTCGAGGCTGCGCCGGAGTTCCTCGATCACGCTGTAGGCCCGCTGCGGCGGGCAGACCACCACGCGCTTGACGA